>NZ_PDKF01000004.1:635603-856469 GCF_004118855.1 Arcobacter sp. CECT 8983
AAAATGGCGAAGTAGAAAATTCAGCATTGATTTTGCAACTAAGAGTTTTTAGTATTAAAAGATTGATGAATAAAGCAGGAGTTATAAATAAAAAAGACTTTCATTTTGTTATAAAAAAATGTACTAATCTAATTAGCCCCACTTGAAAAAGTGGGTGTGCCCGTAGGCGAATTATAGATAAATTATATCAAAAGAAATTTTCTAAGTCAACACAAGGATTAAAAAATGAATACTATTAAAAAGTTAGAAAGCATTGATAAGCCAAGAGAAAAGTTAGAAAAACAAGGTTTAAGTGCTTTAAAAAACTATGAACTTATGGCTATATTATTAGGAAGTGGAGTAAAAGGAAAAGATGTTATTTCTTTAGCTAAGGAGTTAGTAAAACTCCTTGAAAAAGAGTTTGATAATATAGATTTAGAAAAATTACTTAAAATCCATGGATTGGGCAAAGCAAAAGCTTGCCAAATAATAAGTGCTATAGAAATAAGCCGTCGATATTTAATCCAAAATCAAAATATAAAAATAACTTCAAGCCAAGATGTCTATCAAGAGTTAAAACAATACAAAAACAAACAACAAGAATACTTTTTATGCCTATACTTAGATGGAGCAAACAATCTACTTGAAACAAAAGTAATCACAATAGGAACTCTAAATCAAAGCTTAGTTCACCCAAGAGAAGTATTCTCTTATGCCATAGAAAAAAGATGCGCCAGCATAATAGTAGCACACAATCACCCAAGTGGAATTCTAAAGCCAAGTAGTGAAGATATAGAAGTAACTCAAAGGTTAAAAGAATCAGGAAAAATCTTAGGCATAGAACTACTTGACCATGTGATATTTACAAAAGATGATTTTGTTAGTTTAAAAGAAGAGGGTGTTTTATGATAGAAAATGATTTTGATAAATGGAATGAAATAAAAAAGAGAACACAAGATAAAAAAATTACTGCTTATTTTAGAGAAAGAGAAATTTATTGGGCTAATATTGGCAAGAATATTGGTTATGAGCAAAATGGTAAAGGTAAAGATTTTATGAGACCACTTTTGATTTTTAGAAAATATAATAATAAACTTTTTTGTGGAATACCTTTATCAACAACAATAAGAGAAGGTAGCTTTTTTTATAATTTTAATTTCTTAGAAAGTAAAGATAGCTGTGCATTGTTAGTTCAAGCTAAAACTTTTGATGTAAAAAGACTTGATAGAAAAATTGGAACAATAAATAAAAATGATTTTGAAAAGTTAGAAACAAAATTTAAAAAATTAATGAAGTTGTAATTTTCCTCTCTTACAAAGGTAAGAGAGTAGTCCCGAAGGATAATTGTAAAAATATTATATCTAAGAATATTTGTTTTGTCAATTTTTATTTATGCCCCAAACTTCTACTTAAACCAACTACATCTTTAAATCTCTTCTGTTTTATCCAATATAGGGCTAAGTTTTTGTAAAATAATATTTTAAAATACAAACAATTATACAAGGTACAAATTTGAATCACAAAGTACAAAATCAAACTATAAATTTTATTTGGGGTATTGCAGATGATGTTTTAAGAAATGTTGTCAAAAGAGGTAAATATAGAGATATCATCTTACCTTTTACTGTTATTAGAAGACTTGATGTTTTACTTGAAAGTACAAAAGAGAAGGTTTTAGAAACTTATGAGTTTTTAGAAAAGCAAGGTATTGAAGATAAAACAACTCTTTATCAAGTTACAAAATACCCTTTTTATAATCATTCCAAATTTACTTTATCAACACTGTTAAATGACCCTGATAATATTGAGTCAAATTTAGAAAACTATCTTGATGGTTTTAGTGACAATGTTCAAGAGATAATCTCAAAATTTAAATTAAGAAACCAACTTGAAACAATGGCAGAAGGAAATATAACATATTCACTTATAGAAAAGTTTGTTTCAAAAGATATAAACCTTAGTCCAAATATCTCTTTAAATACAAAAGGGGAAAAACTTCCAGCACTTACAAATCTTGGGATGGGATATGTTTTTGAAGAGCTTATAAGAAAGTTCAATGAAGAAAACAACGAAGAAGCGGGAGAACATTTTACTCCAAGAGAGATCATAAGTCTTATGACAAATATAGTTTTCCTTCCTGTAAAAGATAAACTTAAAAACAATCAACAACTTAGTATCTATGACCCATGTTGTGGAAGTGGTGGAATGCTAACAGAATCAGAGAAATTTGCACATGAGTTAAATGACACTTTGAACTTTTCTCTTTATGGACAAGAGAGTGAAGGTGAGACTTATGCTATTTGTACAGCAGATATGCTTATTAAAAATGAAAACCCTGAAAATATCTTTCATGGCTCAACTCTATCAAGGGATGGCTTTCCTACTAAGAAGTTTGAGTTTATGCTTTCAAACCCACCATATGGAAAGAGTTGGAAAAATGACTATGACTATATAGTTGGAGATAAAAAAGAGATACATGACCCAAGATTTTATGTGGGAGTTCCAAGAAGTAGTGATGGTCAGCTTCTGTTTCTTATGAATATGGTTTCAAAGATGGTGGACTCAACTGAACTTGGAAGTAAAATAGCCTCAGTTCACAATGGAAGTTCTCTTTTTACAGGAGATGCAGGAAGTGGTGAGAGTGAGATAAGAAAACATATCATTGAAAATGATTTGCTAGAAGCTATTATTGGACTTCCTAAAAATATGTTTTACAATACTGGTATTAACACATATATTTGGGTACTTACAAATAGAAAAGATAAAAAAAGAAAAGGAAAAGTTCAACTTATAGACGCCACAGAAATCTACTCAAAGATGAGAAAATCACTTGGAAGTAAATCTTATGAACTAAAAAAAGAGCATATCAAACAAATCACTGATTTATATTTGAATTTTGAACCTACACAACAAAGTAAAATCTTTGATAATGAAGACTTTGGATATCACAAAATCACAGTTGAAAGACCCTTACGACTAAAGGTGCAGTTTACAATTGAAGCTATTGAGAGTTTACGATTTGATAGTACTTTAACTGAACTAATGAAGTTAATATATGAAAGATACCAAGATATGGTTTATATTGGTCTAAAAGATGAGAAAAAAGCTATTGAAAGTTATTTTGAAGAGAATGAAATCAAAGTAAAACCAGCAGAACTTAAAAAACTATTCGATACAAAACTTTGGGAAAATCAAAGATATTTACAATATATTGCAAATAAGCTTTTTGAAGTATTTAAAGATGAAATCTTTATGGACTACAATCTTTTTATAAAAGATTTTGATAAAGAGCTTAAAAAGTTAGATATAAAACTAAGTGCAAATGAAAAGAAAAAAATATTAAATGCAATATCTTCAAAAGATGAAAATGCAAAAAGAGTTATAAAAAAAATACACAAATCAAGTGTAGAAAAAGAGCCAGAACTTTATGGGCTGTTTGTATATGGTAAAAACTTTGTAGAGTATGAAAGTGATAGTGAGCTAAGAGATTATGAAAACATCCCTTTAAAAGAGGATATTGAAGAGTATTTTAAAACTGAAGTTCTACCCCATTTAGATGATGCTTGGATAAACAAAGACAAAACTTTAAAAGGCTATGAGATAAGCTTTACAAAGCAGTTTTATAAGTTTACACCTCTAAGAGATATAGAAAAGATAGAAAAGGATATAAAAAAAGCCTTTGAAAGTTCAGCACAACTACTTAAAGAGTTGGGTTTATGATAAAGTATGATTCTTATAAATCAAGTGGAATAGAGTGGCTTGGAGAGATACCTAGTCATTGGGAAAATAAGAAAATAAAATATATATTCAAAATAAAAAAACAAATTGCTGGAAAGTTAGGTTTTGATATTTTATCTATAACTCAAAAAGGTATTAAAATTAAAGATATAGAAAGTGGTGGCGGACAACTTTCTATGGATTATTCTAAATATCAGTTAGTAAAAAAAGGTGATTTTGCAATGAATCATATGGACTTATTAACAGGTTATGTGGATATTTCAAAATATGATGGAGTAACAAGTCCTGATTATAGAGTTTTTTATTTAACTGAAAAAGAAAGTGATTCAAGATATTTTTTATATTTAATGCAAATGGGATATCAAAACAAAATATTTTATGCTCAAGGACAAGGAAGTTCTCAACTTGGTAGATGGAGATTTGCTTCTGAAGAATTTAATAACTTTTTTTTACCACTACCTCCAAAAAACGAGCAAGAGGCTATTGCTAATTTTTTAGATAAAAAATTAGAGCAAGTGGATAACTATATCTCTAAACAAAAAGAGTTAATAGAGCTTTTAAAAGAGAAAAAAAGTTCACTTATAAACCAAGCAGTTACAAAAGGCTTAGATTCAAAAGTAGAGTATAAAGAGAGTGGTATAGAGTGGCTTGGAAAAATACCAAAACATTGGGAAGTAATAAAAATAAAAAGATTAATAAAATATACTGTTGGTGGTATTTGGGGAAATGAAAAAAAATTAAACTCATCTGATATTATATGTGTAAGAGTAGCAGATATGGATTATAATAATTTTAATTTTTCAGATAAAAATCTAACTATTAGAAATATTTTACATAATGAACGTAATAATAGAATTTTAAAAAAAGGAGACTTGATAATAGAAAAATCTGGAGGCGGTGAAAAAACTCCAGTTGGTAGAGTAGTCAAATTTAATTTAGACTATGATGCAGTATGTTCAAATTTTATGAATAAAATTAAAATAATTGATAAAAAAATAATATCTGATTTTCTAGTTTTAATGTTTCATATTTTATATATTAATAAAATAGTAATTGATAGTATTAAACAAACAACAGGTATACAAAATTTAGATATAAATAGTTATTTATCCAATTTGATTCCAATTCCACCAAAAAATGAACAAAAACAGATAGTAGACTACATAGAAAAAGAGAGTTCAAAAATAGATAAAGTGATAAACACAAAAGAGGATGAGATAAAATTACTAGATGAGTATAAACAAAGTTTGATTAGTAGTACAGTTACTGGGAAAATAAAGGTATCTTAAATGGAAAATCAAAATATCCTAATCTACGAAAATCAGAATGGAAATATCAAAGTTGATGTAAGATTTGAAGATGAATCTATATGGCTAAATCAAGCACAAATATGTGAATTGTATGGTAAAGCAAAGTCAACAATAAGTGAGCACATAAAAGCTATATTTGAAGATGGAGAATTAGATAAAGATTCAGTTGTTCGGAAATTCCGAACAACTGCAAATGATGGAAAAAACTATAGTGTTGAGTATTATAACTTGGATGTTATTATAGCCTTAGGTTTTAAAGTTCGTTCAAATACTGGTACAAAATTTAGAATCTGGGCAAATCAAAAGCTAAAAGAGTACATCACAAAAGGTTTTGTCCTTGATGATGATAGATTTAAAAACGGCAATCAAATGTCATATTTTGATGAGCTTCAAAACAGACTTAGAGAAATACGACTTAGTGAGAAGTTTTTTTATCAAAAAATCAAAGACATCTATATGACGAGTATAGATTATGACCCCAAAGATGAAAAAACAATTGAGTTTTTCAAAATAGTTCAAAATAAGCTTTTATGGGCAGTATCATCTCAAACAGCAGCCGAGCTTGTACACAATCGTGTGGATATAACAAAACCACTTTTAGGTATGAGTTCATATGATAAAGAGAATAAAAATATCACCAAAAAAGATGTAGGTGTTGCAAAAAACTATTTAAACGAAGAAGAGATAAAACTTCTTGGACTTTTAGTAGAACAATATTTAGCTTTCGCAGAAACTATGGCAAATCAGCAAACACCTATGTATATGAAAGATTGGATAGAAAGACTTGATTTGATTTTATCTATGAATGGAAGAGAATTATTAACAAATGCAGGAAAGATATCTCACCAAATGGCAAAAGAAAAAAGTGAATTAGAATACAAAAAATATAAAGAAAACAAAAAACAAATAGAAAAGATACAAAGTCTAAAAGAGTTAGAAGAGGATATAAAAAAACTAAAATAGAGGATATTTTATGGCAAGTTTAGAAACAGTTGATACAAGTGAAAGAGGATTTCAAAAACTTATTTTAAAAGAGCTTACAAAAAGTCAAGATTATGAACTCTCATTTAGTAGTGATTTTGATAAAAGTATGTGTATAAATCAAGAGCATCTTTTTAGGTTTTTAAAACAAACCCAAGAAGATATATATGAGATGATACTCTCAAAAGGCAAACAAGCTTTTTTAAATAGAGTAGATAAAAAAATCCAAAAAGAAGGTATAGTAAACACTTTAAAAAAAGGTGTAAAATATTTTGATAAAACTGTAAAACTCTTCTACTCAAAACCTGTTAGTAAACTAAATGAAAAAGACAATAAAAACTATGATGAAAATATTTTTAGTGTATGTGAAGAGTTGATTTATACAAGTGAGCATAAAAATAGAATTGACCTTGTAATTTTCCTAAATGGTTTTCCTATCATAACCTTTGAACTTAAAAATGCATTTACAAAACAAGCTGTAAAAGATGCTATAAGACAATACCAAAACGATAGAAACCCAAAAGATAAGATTTTTAATTTTAAAAGATGTTTTGTACATCTTGCTATGGATACAGATAGTGTTTATATGTGTACAAAACTCTCTGGTAGAAAAACATTTTTCTTACCCTTTAACAAAGGTTTAAATAATGGAAAACCATATGAACCTTTTGGAGCAGGAAATCCTGAAAGTGAAGATGGGATAAAGACAAGCTATATTTACAATGAAATCTTACAAAAAAACAGTTTATCAAATATTGTAGATAAGTTTGTAAAACTAATAGATGAAGAGGATGAAGATACAAAAAAAGTAACTCAAAAACTAATCTTCCCAAGATACCACCAACTAATGGCAGTACGAAATCTTTTAAAAGATGTAAAAGATAATGGAATAGGAAAAAGATATCTTATACAACACAGTGCAGGAAGTGGAAAAAGTAACTCTATATCTTGGTTAGCTCATCAGTTAGTAGCACTTCATAATAGTGAAGATGAAAATATTTTTAATAGTATTATCATAGTTACTGATAGAACAGTTTTAGATAAACAGCTAAGAAACAATGTCATAAGCTTTGCGGATAATCCAAAAATAGTAGGTGCAATTATGGAAAATGGTGGAGATAGTAAAACAAATCAACTCCAAACAGCTTTGGCAAATAAGAAGAAAATAATCATCTCTACTATACAAACTTTTCCTTATGTATTAAAACAAATGGATAGTATAACTGATGGAAAATTTGCAATTATTATCGATGAAGCACATTCTTCACAAAGTGGAGAGACAAGCAAAAGTTTAAATGCAGTGTTATCAGATGTAAATTTAGAAGAGATAAAAGATGAGTTTGGAGAGATAGACAATGAAAAGCTAATCTCTGCGCTTATTCAAAATAGAAAAATGCTTTCAAATGCTTCTTATTTTGCTTTTACTGCAACACCAAAAAATAAAACACTAGAAATATTTGGTGAAAAACATGGCAAAGAATTTTATCCTTTTCATACATACTCTATGAAACAAGCTATACAAGAAGAGTTTATTTTAGATGTATTGGGAAATTATACCACATACCAAAGTTTTTATAAGCTTGTAAAAGCAGTACAAAATAATCCAACATTTAATACAAAAGAGGCACAAAAAAAACTAAGAAGTTATGTGGAAGCACATGAATACTCTATCAAACAAAAAGCAAGAATAATGATTGACCATTTTTTAAGTGAAGTAAGAACACTAATAAATGGAAAAGCGAAAGCAATGGTAGTAACAAAAAGCATAGAATCTGCTATAAAATACAAACAAGCTTTTGATGAGTATTTAACTGAGTTAAATATACCTTGTAAAGCAATAGTTGCATTCTCCGGAAAGAAGACATACAAAGGTATAGACTACACAGAAAACTCAATGAACAGTTTTGAAGATGGTAATAACAATATCCCAAAACAGTTCAAGAAAAATGAGTTTAAGTTTTTGATTGTTGCAAATAAATATCAAACAGGCTTTGATGAACCACTTTTACATACAATGTATGTGGATAAAAAACTAGATGGTGTACAAGCTATACAAACTTTATCAAGACTAAATAGAGCAAAAAAACCATATAAAAAAGATACTTTTGTATTAGACTTTTTTAATAAAACAGAAGATATAAAAGAGGCTTTTAAAAACTATTATTCAATTACAGTATTAAGTGAAGAAACAGATGTAAATAAACTTAATGATTTACAAGATGATTTAGAAAATACACATGTTTATGAAGAGGAAGATTTAGATGAATTATTTAGTATCTATTATGGGAAAGAACAAGATAGAGGTGCACTAGAAAGGGTAATCAATAAATCAGTTATTTATTTTGATGATGAGTTATCTTTGAAAGAAAAAATAGAATTTAAAAGCAATGCTAAATCATTTTTAAGAACATATAGTTATCTATCTAAAATAATAGATTTTGAAAACCAAACTTGGGAAAAGATGTGGTTATATCTCAAACTATTAGTTACAAAGTTAAAAATAGATGATGATAAAGATGAAGATGAGAATATTTTAGAAGCTATTGATATGGATAGTTATAAGCTAATAGATGAAGGAAAAAAGAAAATAGCATTAGATGATGATATAGGAATTATAGATCCCGTTCCAGTAACTATTGGCGGTGGATTAAATGAAGAAGAGTTTGATACTCTAGAAAATATCTTGAAAGCCTTTAATGATAGATTTGGAAATATCCCTTGGGATAATCCTGATAAAGTGCAAGATGTATTGGTAAAAGAGATACCAAATGTATTAAGAAAAAATGCAGCAGTAATCGAAACAATTGCAAATAGCTCAAGGGATAATGCAAAAGACGCAAGTAACAAAAAAGTAAAAGAGCTTATGCAAACTTTTATACATGCGCATACTGAAATATTTAAAGTTTATATGAACAATGAAGGTAGTTTTCAAAATAGATATAATGAATATATTTTTGATATTTTGCTAGAAGAAGCTAAAAAATATGCTAATAATCAAAAGTATGAGAATAAAAGTTATGGAGCAGATTTAGCAGCTGATATTAAACCAGAATATAATTAATAGTTACTAACTTACTCAACATTAAAATTGATAAAAGTCAAACTAATTTAAACTATTTTCGCTATGATTATATTAGATTTAAAAAATAAACTTGACTTTAATACTTAGGAATAAAAAATGAGTGAGATTCATGAATATTTTAACAGACAAATAAAACTTTGGGGAGAAGAGACTCAAGATAATCTTCAAAATAAAAAAGTAGCTATCATTGGAAGTGGTGGTTTAGGTTGTACTTTAGGTATTGCCCTTGGTGCTTCAGGAATTGGAGAGTTTGCTCTTGTAGATTTTGATGAGGTTGGTGTACATAATATTCACAGACAAATTGGATTTAAAGTTGGTGATGATGGTAAATACAAAGCTGAAGTTTTAAAAGAGCTTATTGAGTCAAGATGTCCATATACTAAAGCAACTGCTTATGTGGAAAGTTTTGATGAGTTTGCAAAAAGAGATTTAGACTTTGATTTAATCATTGATGCAACAGACAACTTACCTAGTCGTGCAGCTATAAATAAATATTGCATAGAGAAAAAACAACCATGGATTTATGGTACTGTTGAAGAGTTTCATGGGCAAGTTTGTTTCTTTGAAGAGGCTTCTTATGAAGCAGTATTTAAAATAAATGATAGAAAACCAAATGGAATCGCTTGTCCGATTGTAATGCATATTGGTTCACTTCAAGCAAATTTAGCAATCAGATATTTAACTGGATATCCAGTACAAAAAGATGTATTATATTACTTATCTTTTGATGAAAATGGTGTTTTACAAAACCAAAAATTCAATCTTCCAAAAAACTAAAATCTAGTATCTTTTTAGGTACTAGATTCCCTAACAAAAATTTAAGCACTTCTTAGATATACTATCCAAATTTTTAACTACACTACAACGGGGAACTTTATGCCAAAAAGAGAAGATATTAAATCTATTTTACTTATAGGTTCTGGACCTATTATTATTGGACAAGCGTGTGAGTTTGACTACTCAGGAACTCAAGCTACAAAGACGCTTAAAGAATTAGGATATAGAGTTGTTTTGATTAACTCAAACCCAGCTACAATTATGACTGATCCTGAATTTGCTGATAAAACTTATATTGAACCTATTACAGAAGAAGTTGTTGCTAAGATTATAGAAAAAGAGAATATTGATGCTATTTTACCAACTATGGGTGGTCAAACTGCATTAAACGTAGCAACTACAATGTACGAAAAGGGTATGTTAGAGGGAGTAAAATTCCTTGGAGCTCATCCAGATGCAATTAAAAAAGGTGAAGATAGACACTTATTTAACGAAGCAATGATTAAAATTGGTATGGATTTACCAAAATCTGCAAATGCATACTCTGTTGAAGAGGCTATCAAAGTGGCAAAAGAGATTGGATTCCCAGTTATCTCAAGAGCTTCATTTACTCTTGCAGGTGGTGGTTCTGGTGTTGCTTATAACATGGAAGAATTCAAAGCATTAGCTGAAGCTGGTATTGAGGCATCACCTATCAATGAAATTGAGATTATGGAATCAATGCTTGGTTGGAAAGAGTACGAAATGGAAGTTATCAGAGACAAAAAAGATAACTGTATTATCGTATGTTCTATTGAAAACTTAGACCCAATGGGTGTACATACAGGTGACTCAACTACTATTGCACCAGCACTTACTCTTACTGATAAAGAGTATCAAGACATGAGAAATGCATCTTTTGCTATTTTAAGAGAGATTGGTGTAGATACAGGTGGATCAAATGTTCAGTTCTCAATTTGTCCTAATACAGGAAGAATGATTGTTATTGAAATGAACCCAAGAGTTTCTAGATCTTCTGCACTTGCTTCTAAAGCTACTGGTTATCCTATTGCAAAAGTTGCAACTCTTCTTGCAGTTGGATTTACTCTTGATGAAATTACAAATGACATTACAGGAACTGCTGCATCGTTTGAGCCAGTTATTGATTATGTTGTTACAAAGATTCCAAGATTTACTTTTGAAAAATTCCCAAAAGCTAACTCAACACTTACAACTGGTATGAAATCAGTTGGTGAAGTTATGGCTATTGGTAGAACATTTAATGAATCTATTCAAAAAGCACTTTGTTCTATGGAAACAGGAATTCACGGATTTGACCCAATTTGTGATGATTTAGAAAAAATCAAAGCAGAAATTAGAAGACCAAATGCGGATAGACTAAGATATCTTATGGATGGTTATAGACAAGGTCTTACAAACGAAGAAATCTTTGAGTTATGTAATATTGACCCATGGTTCTTATCTAAGTTTAGAGAAATCTATAACATTGAAAAATCAATGAGCAAAGCTATTTTAGCAAATGAAGAAGCTATGAGAGAAGCTAAAACAAACGGATTCTCTGATAAGATGATTGGTCTTCTTATTGGAAAAACAGAAGAAGAAGTATATATTGCAAGAAAAGCTTTAGATATCGATTTTGAATACAATGAAGTAGATACTTGTGCTGCTGAATTCAAGGCTTTAACTCCATATCTTTATTCAACTACAAATATTACAAAACTACCAAAAGTAGAAAAAACTTCTAATGAGAAAAAAGTTTTAATTATTGGTGGTGGACCAAACAGAATTGGTCAAGGTATTGAGTTTGATTATTGTTGTGTTCACGCTTCATTTGCTTTAAATGAAATTGGTGTAAAAACAATTATGTATAACTGTAACCCAGAAACTGTATCAACAGATTATGATACTTCTGATATTTTATATTTTGAACCAATTGACTTTGAGCATGTAAGATCTGTAATTGAACAAGAAAAGCCAGATGGAATCATAGTGCACTTTGGTGGACAAACACCTCTTAAATTAGCAAATGCTATTACAGAAGCTGGTGGAAAAATTATTGGTACTACTGCTGAAGTTATTGATTTAGCTGAAGATAGAAAAAAATTCTCAACTTTTGTTGAAAAAGTAGGATTATTACAACCTGATAATGGTACAGCTGTTGAAGTAGAACAAGCAATTGAAATTGCAGAAAGAATTGGTTATCCAGTATTAGTTAGACCTTCATTCGTACTTGGTGGTAGAGGTATGAGAATTGTTTACTCAACTGATGAATTAAAACAATATATGGATGAAGCAGTTTCAGTATCAAATGATGCACCAGTACTTATTGACAAATTCCTTGATAGAGCAATTGAACTTGATGTTGATTGTATTAGTGATGGAAAAGAAGTTTATATTGGTGGAATCATGCAACATATTGAAGAAGCTGGTGTTCACTCAGGAGACTCTGCTTGTTCATTACCTCCTGTATCAATTTCTGATGAACTAATCAAAGAATTAGAAGAAAAAACAAAAGCAATGGCATTAGGACTTGGTGTAGTAGGTCTTATGAATACACAATATGCTATTCATAAAGGTGAAATCTATTTAATAGAAGTTAATCCAAGAGCTTCTAGAACAGTTCCATTTGTATCTAAAGCAACAGGTATGCCTTTAGCAAAAGTTGCTACTAGAGTTATGTGGGGCGAATCTTTAAGATCAGCTCTTGATAATTATAACTCTGAGATTGTTTATGAAGATAATGGTGTATTAAAACCAATTTTAAAAGGTCATATTGCAGTTAAAGAAGCAGTATTCCCATTCAATAAATTATCTGGTTCTGACCCTATTTTAACACCTGAAATGAAATCAACGGGTGAAGTTATGGGGATTTCAGATAACTTTGGTGAAGCATATGCAAAAGCACAAAGTGCTGCTAAAAATGGCTTACCAACAGAAGGAAAAGTATTTATTTCTTTATGTGATTTAGATAAAGAGTTTGCACCACAAATTGCACAAGGACTTATTGACAATGGCTTTACAGTTGTTGCAACTGGTGGAACACATAAGGTTATTACTGAAGCTGGAATTGAGTGTGAAAAAGTACTTAAGATTTCTGAGGGTAGACCAAATATCACTGATGCAATAACTAATGGTGAAATTGCATTAGCCTTTAATACAAGTGATGGAAAAGAATCATCAAAATCAGATGGACAAGATATCAGAAGAGCAGTACTTAAAGAAAATGTTCCTTATGGTACAACAGCTGCAACTGCACTTGCTTGTATCGAAGCAATGAAAGCTTTAAGAAAAAAAGATGGATTAGCTGTAAAATCTATCCAAGAATTTTTAAATGACTAATGGATACTAATTTAATATATTTAGTACAAACTGACACTACAGTGGGTTTTTCATCAGCAAATGATGAAAAGCTCGCTTGTGTAAAAAGAAGACCCAAAACACAAAAAATACTACAAACTCTTGACTCTTTTGATACTTTAAAAAAATATACAAGAGTTCCAAAAAATCATAGAAAAAGAGTTAGAAACTCTAAAAAAACCACTTTTATTTATCCAAATATGAATTCATATAGAGTTGTTGATAGAAATGATAAGTTTTATTCATTTATAAAAAAGTTTAAAGCCCATTATTCTACTTCTGCAAATCATACTAAAATGAGTTTTGAAAAGGATTTTGCACTAGCAAATAGTGATGTTATAGTTTCCACAAAAGAAGGTTTTAATGAAAAGATATCTTCTTCAATATATCTTTTAAAAAAAAGAAAAATAAAGAAAATAAGATAACAAGATGTTTATACATAGAAAAGCAGAACTTGAAAAATTAAATAATAGTTACTCAAGTGTAAATTCAGCTTTAGACATAGTTTATGGGGCTAAAAACATTGGTAAAACAGCTTTAGTAAATGAATTTTCTAAAGACAAAGCTTGTATTTATTTTTCAAGTTATGAGATGATACCTAGCCATTTTTTTACACATATGGTTAATTGTATCTCAAAATATTTTTATGGTACTAATACTGTAGGAAAACCTTTTAACTCTTTTGAAGAAGTTATTTTATTTTTACTTGAACAAGATATAAAAGAGAAATTAATCCTTGTATTAGATGATTTTCAAGCTATTTTAAAGACAGATAAGCAAGCCCTTGATACACTTTGTAAATATTGGAAAAAAGAGCTTAGAAAAAAGAATATACATATCATAATATCTAGTTCTTTACAGTTTTTAGAATTTCAAGCCAAAAATGAAATAGAAGCTTTTGCAAATAATATTATAAAATTAGAGTATTTAGATTTTTTTGCATTAAAAGAGTTTTTCCCAAATATAAATAAGCTTGATCTTTTATATATATACTCTTTATTAGGTACAACTCCTGCTAATTTGAAGTATTATAATCCCAAAATCGATTTTACAGAGAATATTGTAAATCTTTTTATCTCATCAAATGCTTATCTTTTTGAATATGGTGTGAGAGTTTTAAAAACTGAAATTACTGAAATAGGTACTTATTGTTCTATTTTACAAGCAATTGCAAAGGGCAATAAAAAAATAGGGGATATTGCAAAATATTTAGATGTGAAATCAACTTATCTCACAAGATATCTTCTAAAGCTTTCAGATATGATGGTTATAAAAAAAGTTATTCCATTAGGAGAAGAAAAAAACAAGAACTCAAAGTATGGAAGATATGAGATATCTGACAACACTTTAATCTTTTGGTTTTTGTATATTTATCCAAATCTTTCTTTGCTTCAACAAAATAAACTAGAAGAAGTAAGTCAAATTATACAAGAAGAGTTTATTAAAAAAACTGTTTTTCAAAGTTATAAAAGATGTATAAAAGAGATTATCTTTGATAAACAAGAAACAATTTTTGGTTATCTTCCAAATGCAATTGGTTCATGGTGGGATAACAGTGATAACACAATAGATATTGTTGCTCATAATAATAAAGTTATAACCTTTGTACAAATTTTATGGGAAGATAAAGATATCGCAAAAATAGCTTATGGTAAATTAAAAAACACTTCAGAAAAATTTGAAACCTCACTTGAAAAAAAATATATAATTGTAACAAAGAGTACATTTTTCAATATGAAATAAGCAATTATATTTATAAAAATATAAAATAAATTTATTTTTTAAAATCCCTTAAATTAGTTTTTTATAAAGATTATATGTTATTAAACATAAATAAAACAAATAAATAAATAAAAATATATTTTACATATATAGTTTTAGCTATAATTTATATAATTTAATACTTCAAGGGTAAATTATGGCAACTACAGATAACAAATATGTTAAATATCTAGATAAAAGTGTAAAAATTATTGATAAACCAAAAGTAAATGAAAATGTTTCGGTTTACGTAAGACCAGGAGACTTGGTTGATTTTAAAGTTCCTGGAGTTAACATAGAAGATTTAGAGTACGAACTTGTAGGGGGAGATATTGTAATTGATATCCCTGGAAGTGGTACTTTTACTTTCGTATCTATGGCTTTAATGGGATATAACGATACTCCACCAAAATTTGCAAGTAATTCTGGAAAACAACTAAGCCTTGGAGATATTTTATCTGAAGTTGAAGAAATCAACGCGTTGCCTATTGATTCTTTAGTTTCAAATGTTGATGTAAATATCCCTGAAAATACTGCCAAACAAACACAAGAAAACCCTCAAATAATTATCCAAGAAGTAGAAGTTTTAGTAGAACAAGAAACAGAAGAAAATGATAATATAAATGACAACGAGTTTGAAATTCCTCCTGTAGATGTACCTGAAATCGTTGAAAATGATTTTACTAGTTACGAAGAAGCTACAGATGATAGTTCTAAAAAAGAAGAAGCTGTAACTGAAGGTACTAAAGCTTTACTTACTTTTGATATAGATATTCAACATTTAGATTCTAGTGAAAGTATAGATACAGCAGCAGGAGTTATGACTGTAGAAGGTGGAGGTGGAACTACTTATAAAAATATTCACCCAGGTACAAATGCAAATGCTAGTAGAGCAGGAATTGTAAAACAAACAGAGGCAGAAGTGCTTGATTATAGACATGTATCTAGTACAGAAGCAAGTAAATTAGTAATAAATGCAGATGATTCAAACTATTTTAATGCAGATACTATTTCAAGAACAATAAAACTTTCTCCAAATCAACCTATAGGTTTTGCAGTTGAGAGTATTACTATTTCAAGTGATGATTTTCCAGATGGTTTTAATATTTTAAATGCTACTAAAACAGGAAATTCTTGGACGATTATAAAAGATAATCCAGATACACCTGAAATAGAAGGTTTTACCCTTGATGAAAATGGAAATATTGAAATAAAAATTTCAATGGATAGAGATCAAGAAACAAATTTTGAGATGAAAATAGAAGCAAAATCTGAGTTTAATATAGAAAATATTCCAGAAGATGAAAGAGCGGGTGTAGAAACACCAGTTGAAACTACTCTTGATTATTTTAAACTTTATGGAGTAAATGTAAAAGAAGTAGATAATTTAGGTGATCCTAATGAGTATCTTTTTGAGCAATTTGTAGATGGTTCTGGGCAACCTATAAAATCAGGTTTTGTTATTACTACAAATATAAATGACAATATAATTTATGGTTCTCAACAAGAGAATGTTTCAAATACTATTACTGGTGGTTTAGCAAATGATACTATTACTACTGGTATAGAAAATGATATTGTAGATGGAAATGTTGGAAATGATACTTTAGATTACTCAACATATAATAATGTAGATAACGAATTAGGGGTTGTAGCAGACTTAAGTGCAGGAAGTGTAACTAAAAAATACGCTTCAAATAATACTGATACTATTTCAAATATTGAAAATGTTACTGGTACACAAGATAATGATACTATCACAGGAAATGCAGAAACAAATACTTTATTAGGTCTTGAAGGAAATGATACTTTAAGAGGTTTGGCTGGTAATGATACCTTAGATGGTGGAGCAGGGAATGACATACTTGAAGGTGGAACTGGTGCTGATATTATAAAAGGTGGTTCAGGAAATGATACTACAAGTTATGAAAATGCAAGTGGTTCAGTAAATGTTGATTTAGATGATGGAAATGGTAAAGGTGTGGTTTCAGGTGCAGATGGAAACGATACTTTATTTGATATAGAAAATGTAATAGGCTCTAATTTTGATGATATTATTGAGGGTAATAATAATAGTAATACCTTAGAAGGTCTTGATGGAGATGATACTTTCTTTGTAAGTGGTGGAAAAGATACTATTATAGGTGGAGATGGAAGTGATACAATTGATGCCTCAAAATCATCTGTCTCACATACAATCAATCTAAAAAATGGACAAGTTTTTGGAGAAGGGTTCTCTTCAATTACTGGGGTTGAAAATGCAATTGGGTCTGATTTAGCTGATATAATAACAGGAAGTGACTTAGATAATACTCTAAAAGGTGGTGTAGGTAAAGATACTATATTTGGAGAAGATGGAGATGATTATCTTGAGGGTGGTACTCAAGATGATATTCTAAGTGGTGGATTAGGAAATGACTATATTGATGGTGGTGCTGATTCTGATGGAGGAATTGGAGACACTGTAAGTTACTCTGATATAACTTCTGGTGGGGTTAGAGTAGATTTATCAATACAAGATGGCTCAGCCCAAAATACAATCAATGCTGGTGAAGATATATTAGTAAATATTGAAAATGTAATTGGTACAAATAATACTGATTTAATCATTGATAAAGTAGATGGTAATAATATGATTTCAACTGCTGGTGGAGATGATTATATCCTTTTAAAAGGTGGAAATGACTCTATTAATGGTGGAGCAGGAAATGATACTTTAAGTTTTGAAGAGTTTGAAAATTCAGTTACTTTTGATTTATCTCTAGGTTCTAGTCAAGAGATAAATGGTGGTAATGTTACAATCTCAAGTATTGAAAATGTAAAGGGAACAAGTTTCGCTGACACTTTAAAAGGTTCTTCTCAAAATAATGAACTTTTTGGAAACTTTGGTAATGATGTTTTAGATGGAAAAGAAAACAATGATACTCTTTATGGTGGAGCAGGAAACGACACATTAATCGGTGGTACAGGAAATGATACTTTAGATGGAGGTAAAAATAGCGATTACTCTAGATTAAGTGGTATTTCTACTTCGCCTTTAACAATTGTTATTGCAGGCTTAACCCTTACAGCTACTGGTGCAAATGCAAGTGAATTAATAGCAAACTTTTTAAAAGAGTTTAAAGAAGCAAATGCCACTAGAATTTTAAATGGACAAGAACCTTTAGGTGATATTTACACTGATAATACAAATATTTTTATTGATAGCCCTGAAACTATTACTTCTTCTACAAATGTAACTATTGATAATAACTTCACTTTTATAGATACTGCTGATTACTCAAATATTGGTTCAGAATCAATTGAAGTAAATATGAAAGATGTAGGTGATTCTACAGTTGATGTAAGTGATGGTTCAACAGATATTTTAATTGATATTGAAAGAGTTGTTGGTTCTTCATCAAATGATATTATGAATGGAAATAGCCAAGATAATATCTTTGTAGGTGGAAAAGGAAATGATACTTTCTTTGGAAAAGCTGGAGATGATACTATTTATGGTGAAGAAGGAAATGACATTATAAATGGTGGAACTGGTGTTGATATTTTAGATGGTGGAAAAGGAAATGATACTTTTATCGCTTCTTTAAATGATGGAATAGATACAGTAAATGGAGCAGATGGAAGTGATACTTTAGACTACTCATCTTATACAAGTTCTGATGGAAATATTTCAGTTTCTTTAAATGGTGCCCTTGAAAGTAGAGTAGAGATTGGTGGAACAGATGAAGATTATATAAAAAATATTGAAAATGTAACTACTGGTGCAGGAAATGATACTTTAAAAGGTGATGATAATAACAATACTTTTATAGCAAATGCAGGAAATGACATATTATCAGGTGGAAAAGGCGATGACTATTTAAATGGTGGAGCCGATATAGATACTGTTGATTATACTTATATTGATGATGGTGTAGGAACAAATGACAAAGGTGTAGTTGTTGATTTAGCAAATAATCGTGCATCTGATATGGATGGTAGTACAGAACACCTTGTTGGAATAGATACTTTAGTTGATATTGAGAATGCAAAAGGTTCTAAGCATGATGATTCTTTACTTGGAGATAGTGGTGTAAATGAACTTTTTGGTGAAGATGGAAATGACTTTATTTCAGGTGGAGCAGGAAATGACACTTTAAATGGTGGAGCTGGTAATGATATCCTAAAAGGCGGAACTGGAGATGATATTTTAAATGGTGGAGCTGGTATAGATACCGCTGATTTCTCTGATGCAAATGCAAGTGTTAATGTAGATTTATCAAATACAGGTTCTGTTGATATTGGAGCAGGTTTAGGAAGTGATACTTTTAACTCTATTGAGGGTGCAATTGGTGGTAACTACGACGATACACTAAAAGGTACAACAGGAGCAAATACACTTATTGGTGGAGCAGGAAATGATACTTTAATAGGTAATGGTACTTCTACAGCAGATGGTGGTACATATGATTATCTTGATGGTGGAGCTGGAGAAGAAGATTTTGTAAGTTTTGAAGGAGAGACAGGCAATGTGACTGTTAACTTAGGACTTAATTATTCAAATAATTCTTCAGATGGTCATGCATTTGATGACTCAGATGGTTCAGTTTATAACTATCAAGATGGTGGAGCTGCTGGAAATCTTCAAATTAGAAATGTAGAAAATCTTCAAGGTGGAGCTGGAAATGATACTTTTATAGGAAACAGTTCTTCAAATACATTAGCAGGAGGAGCAGGTGACGATTGGTTAGTAGGTAAATCTAATAATAACCTTTTAGACGGTGGTTCAAATACAACTACTGGTGATACTGCTGATTACTCAGGTATTACATCAGGTCTTGGTATAAAAGCTAACATGAACGCTGGAACTGATGGTGCAAATGAGTTTGGTGAGGTAGAATATAACGGAGAGTTTGTAGATACATTAAAAGATATTGAAAATATAAGAGGTTCAAAAAATGATGATCAAATTATTGGAGATATTGATGATAATGTAGATAATGTATTTGAAGGAATGGGTGGAGCTGATACTATAAGTGGTGGTTCTGGTGATGATATTATTTATGGTAATAATAAAACAAATGATAATTCAAGTGATGATTCAGATGATATACTTTCTGGTGGAATAGGCAATGATACTATTTATGGTCAAGCAGGAAATGATACACTAAGTGGAGATGAAGGAACTGATACTTTAGATGGTGGAGCTGGAAATGATAGTGTAAATCTTTCATATTTAAATACTACTGCAAATGGTGCAACAGTAAATTTCACTACTTTAACTACAGATGATGGAACAAATACAGATACTTTAATTTCTATTGAAAGTGCAATAGGAAGTGATAATAATGATACTTTTATTATGGATAGTTCCAAAACTACTGATACAAATACAATTGATGGTAAAGCTGGAGTTGATGTATTAGACTATTCAAACTATACTGCAAATGGAATAACTGTAGATTTAGGAAATGAAAATGAACAAACTATAGTATCTGCCACAAATGATAAAGATACAATAAAAAATGTAGAAAATCTAATTGGTGGTACAAAAAATGACACTATAACAGGTTCAAATGCAAATAATAGCCTTAATGGAAATGAAGGTAGCGATAGATTTTATGGTTCAAATGGAACTGATATCATAGATGGTGGAGTTGATGTTGATGGTACAAATGATACTGATATAGCTGATTATTCTAATATGACTGCAAAAGTTGTTGTAACAGGAAGTGGAAGTGATTATTCAGTATTAAAACCAGATGGAAATAGTGATACTCTAACAAACATAGAAGAGGTTCAAGGTAGTGATTTTAAAGATACTATGATTGGAGATAATACATCTTCAAATGATGATATCTTTAGAGGTGGAGATAATTCAGACTTACTTATTGGTAACTTAGGAGATGACTCTTTATATGGAGAAAGTGGTGATGATACTTTAAGAGGTGGAGCTGGAAACGACTATTTACATGGGGGAATAGCTGGTAGTGATACAGCTGATTTCTCTGATGCCACAGGAAGCGGAATAAATGTAGATTTATCTCAAACAGGAAGTCAAAATATTGGTGGTAACTTAGGAAGTGATACTCTTGTTGATATAGAAAATGTTATTGGTTCTGCTTTTGCAGATACAATTACAGGTAATGATAGCGATAATATTATTCATGCTGGAGCAGGAAATGATACTTTAACAGGTGGACTTGGAGCTGATGATTTATATGGGGAAGCTGGAGATGATACTTTCAATTTCTCAAATGCAGTTGGTGAATCAACTGGGGACTATATAAATGGTGGAGCAGGAGTTGATACTGCTGATTATAGTAACCTAACATCAAATATTGAAGTAGATTTAAATGAAGAAAACAATGGTTCTACTTATGTAAAAGTTGGTTCAAATACAATAGACCATCAAATTGAAAATGTAGAAAATATCAAGGGAACTTCTTTTAATGATAACATTTCTGGAAATAGCAGCCAAAATATCATTGATGGTGGAGCAGGAGATGATATTTTAGATGGTGAAGGTGGTGTTGATTCTTCAAATCTAGATACTCTTATTGGTGGATTAGGAAATGATACTTTTATTGTAAATGATAGAGGATATACTGTATATGATGGTAGTACAAATGAAGGTGTAAATTTTATTGATACAGTAGATTTCTCTCAAGTTGCAAATCAATCTTCTGATAAAGTAAATGTAAATTTACAAGATGGAACATTTACTTTAAATGGAAATACTATTAATGAAACTACCTTTACTGGAATAGAAGGTGCTATTGGTGGTGCAGGTGATGATACTATTGTTGGTACTACCCAAGCAAATACACTAGTTGGTGGAGAAGGAGATGATACTCTTTTAGGGAATGGTGCTTCAAATGGAATTGACTATATTGATGGTGGAAGTGGAAATGAAACAAATGGAGACTTTGTAAGTTTTAATTATGCTGGTGCAAATGGTGTAACAGTTGATTTATCAAATGGTTCTGCCCAAGATATTGATGGAAATGATGTTGATGATTTAATAATCAAAAATATTGAGAATCTTGAAGGAAGTATTGGAAATGATAATTTAACAGGTAATTCATCAAACAATATTTTAAAAGGTTTAGATGGAGATGATACTTTCTTTTCAAGTGCTGGAAGTGACACTATTTATGGTGGAAATGAATCAACAGATACAGGAATAGATACAGTTGATTATTCAAGTGGTTCAAAAATAGATGTTGACTTAGAAAAAGCAAATAATCAAGTAGTTAAAACAGTAGGTACCGATACTCTTTATGGTATTGAAAAAATTATTGGTTCTTCTGAAAATGATGTGATGAGAGGTGATGCTTCAAATAATACTTTTGAAGGTGGAGCAGGAAATGATACTTTAGAAGGTAGAGCAGGTGATGATACTTTAGATGGTGGAGATGATGATGATATCTTAAGAGGTGGAATAGGAAATGATGAATTAATTGGTGGTGCAAATGGTTCTAATGGAGATACTGCTGATTACTCTTTAAGAAGTGAAGCAATAAAAGCGGATCTTTCAACTGCCTCACCTAAAGTAATTGTTGATACTAATGATGATGCAAGTGATGGAGATACTTCCCATGAATTTAATGCTTCAGATGAAACAGATAGTTTATCTGGAATTGAAAATGTTACTGGTGGTTCAAATGATGATACTTTTATTGGTAACTCTGAAAAAAATACTTTAAAAGGTGAAGCTGGTGATGATACAATAGTTGTAAATAATACAGCTAATGTATTAAATGATTTTATTGATGGTGGCAGTGAAACTAATGGTGCTAGAGGAAGTGATACTGTTGATTATAGTGCACTAGGAACAAGTGAGAGTATAAATGTAAGTTTAAATGATACTGCAATTACAAATGTTACTCTTTCAGGTACTGGAAATCATCATCAACTAACTGATATTGAAAATATTATAGGAACACAAGGTAGTGATACTATTCAAGGTGATAGTGCAAATAATATTTTAGATGGACATACTGGTGTTGATACTTTATCTTATTCTAACTCTTCAAATGGTGTTTATGTAAACTTAAGTAATACTCAAATTACAACAGATATTTCAGGGGATAATACTACTGATGAAATCAACCAAAATACAGCACAAGGTGTAGTAGATAATAGTGAAATAGGTGTTGATACTATTACAAACTTTGAAAATGTTGTAGGTGGAATAGGAGATGATACTTTAATTGGAAATAGTGGAGCAAATACTCTTACTGGTGGAAATGGAGATGATTTACTTCTTGGACTTGATGGAGCTGATAGATTAGTTGGTGGAATAGGAAATGACACAGTTTCATATTTATTAGATAATGCAGGAGTTGATGCAAGTTTAAGAACTGCTACTGCAACTGATGGCTGGGGTAAAACTGATACTTATGACAGTATAGAAAATATTATAGGTTCTAATCAGGATGATATTATTGAAGGTGATGCAGGAGATAATACTCTTGATGGAGCAGGTGGAAACAATACTTTAACTTATGAAAATGTAACTGTAGGTGGAGTAACTGTAAATTTATCACAAGAAGTAAATAATACAGGTAGTGATGGAATAGATACTATTAGAAATTTCCAAAATCTAATAGGTTCAAAAACTCAATCAGATAATTTAACTGGTAATGATGAAGTAAATACAATAAAAGGTCTTGGTGGAAATGATACTATTGATGGAGGAGTAGAAGATGACTTCCTTTATGGTGGAGCAGGAAATGATACATTTAAAGTAAATCTTGGTGATGGAAATGACATAATTGATGGTTTTGATGAAACCGCCTCAGCAGATATAGATGATATTTCAAATAAAGATACAGTTGATTTTAGTTCTATTGGTTCAGGATATCATGTTGAAGTTGATTTACAAACTGCAAATAATTCAGTAGTTACAAATGGAACAACTATAGACCAAACAGATACTTTATCAAATATTGAAAATGTAATTGGAACTGCACAAAATGATACTATCATTGGAAATGATGAGGTAAATGTTATAGATGCAGGTGCAGGAAATGATACAATTATTGGAAACCTTGGTGCTGATACTTTAAAAGGTGGAACTGGTGAAGACACTTTCCAAGGTGATAACTTTACTGGTGATATTATAGATGGTGGAACAGGACTTGATGGAAATGGTGACACTATAGATTATACAAATTTAAACAATAAAGTAACTCTTACTTTAGCTGAAAGTGGTTCTTATACAGATGTTCAAGTAGGTACAAGTTTAGCAGATCACAAAATAGCAAATATTGAAAATGTTATAGGTTCAAATACGCAAGATGACACAATCACTGGAAATAGTGAAAATAATACTATTTTAGGTCTTGGTGGTAATGATACTATTGATGGTGGACATGGAGATGATTCACTAGATGGTGGTACTGGAACAAATACTTTATCTTATGCAAGTATAGGTTCAGGGGTAAATGTAAATCTAGATACACAAACTGCTGTTTCAAATGTTGATACAGATGGAAATGGAACAAATGATACAGATACTGTATCGAACTTTGATAATATTATTGGTTCAAGTGGAGTTGATACTTTAACTGGAAATAACAATGCAAATGTTATTAAAGGTGGAGATGAAGGCGATACTATAAATGGTTTAGGTGGTGATGATACTTTAGAAGGTGAAGCTGGAAATGATCTATTTATCATGGGTGCTAATGATGGAGCTGATAGTGTTGATGGAGGAAGTGGAAGTAGCGATACTATCTCTTATGAAAATTTAGCTTCAAACCAAGGTATTACAATAACTTTAGACCAAGACACAAGTAATGAAGTAATTATTGAAAATGGAACAAATGATACTGGTGTTAAAAATGTAGAAAATGTAATTGGTGGTGCAGGAAACGATACTATTATAGGGGATGCTCTTAAAAATAAACTTGAAGGTAATGCTGGAAATGACATTATTGATGGTGGAGCTTCTGATGATACTATTTTAGGTGGAGCTGGTGATGATGTTATTAAAGGTGGAGCTGATGATGATATCCTTTATGGTGGAAGCCAAGAACACGATGAAAATACTACAGAATCTGGAACTGGTAATGATGATATAAAAGGTGAAGCTGGAGATGATGTTATCTATGGTAGAGATGGAGATGATACCTTAGATGGTGGAGCTGGTAACGATACTCTTTATGGTGGACTTGGAAGTGATAATCTAAGTGGTGGTGATGGAAACGATACTATAGATGGTGGAGAAGGAGAGGAAGAAAATGGTGGAGACACTGTTGATTACTCTTCTAAAGTAGGCGACTATTTAGATGTAAATTTAAATAATACAGTAGGTGGATTTGCAGATGCTGTTATTGGTGCTGAAACAGATAGATTAAAAAATATTGAAAATATTAAAGGTACAGTTAAAAACGATAATATCTCAGGTGATAATGATTCAAACCTTTTAGACGGTTTCCAAGGTGATGATACTTTAGTTGGTGCTGGTGGAAGTGATACTTTAATTGGTGGCGATGGAGATGATATCTTTAAAGCTGGACTTGATGATAACGGTGACGGTATCTTAGAAAATGGAGATGATGGAGTTGATTATATAATAGGTGGAGAAGTAGATGAGAATAATGGTGGAGACACTGTTGATTATTCAGCTTTAGATTCAGCTATTAATGTAGATTTATCTAATGTTGATACTTCAAACAATGATTATGTAACCGTAAATGTAGATGGTTCTTCAAATGATTATATTAAAGAAATTGAAAATATTATTGGTTCATCACAAGATGACACTATCAAAGGTGATGCAAGTGCAAATACACTAAGAGGTGATGCAGGAAATGACACTTTAAGTGGTGGAGTTGGAGCTGATACTTTAGACGGTGGAACTGGAATAAATAGAGCAGACTACTCAAATGCTGCAGGAAAAATTGTAGTTGATATGGAAAATGCTACAGAAGTTTCAAATGATGGAGATGGTTCATCTGATGATTTAATTTCAATTCAAGAAGTAGTAGGAAGTAATTCAGGAGATACTATTTATGGTTCAGATAGTGAAGATGAATTATTTATTGGGGGTGATGCTTCTGATACTTTCATGGGTAGAGGTGGAGATGACACTATTTATGGTGGAAGTGAAGATAGAACTGACAACTTCTCTGATTTAGTAACTTATGAATATCTATCAGATGGTACAAAACATGTTGTTGTAGATTTAGAAAATGAAAATGCAAAGGTATATGATAATAGTTCAAATCTATTAGAAACTGATACTCTTTATGATATTGAAAATATAAAAGGTGGAGAAGGTAATGATACTTTCATTACTAAATTTGATGAAACAAATGTAATTAATGGCGCAAATGGAAGTGATACTTTAGATTATTCAAGTTTAGACACAAATCATTCAATTACTGTTGATTTAGAAGATAATGGAGCTAGTACAACAGTAGATGTAAGTGATACTGTAAATGATGATACTATTTCAAATATTGAAAATATAAGTGGTTCAAACTTAGCAGATACAATCTCAGGAAATAATTTAGCAAATACATTAAGAGGTAATGCTGGAAATGATATTTTAGAAGGTGAAGGTGGAAATGACATCCTTGATGGTGGAGCTGGAAGTGATACTGCAAGTTATGAAAATTCAAGTGATGGTGTTACTGTTGATTTAGGATTAGCTACTTCTCAAAATATCTCAGCATCACAAGGAAATGACACTTTAATTGATATTGAAAATGTTATTGGTTCTTCTTATGATGATACTTTCTATTCAGACCATACAAAAGCAAATAATTTTAATGGTCTAACAAATGGAACAAATGGCGATACAGTAGATTATACAAATTTACAAAATGATAAAGCTGGTTCAAACTATACTGGAACTGAAAATGTAGATTATATTATTGCTGATTTATCTGGTGCAAGTGATACAGTAACTATTAAAAGTTCTGGTGCTGATGTTGTAGATACTTTAGAAAATATAGAAAATATTACTGGAAGTCATGGTAATGATACTATTACTGGTGATGGTAATAAAAATACATTAAAAGGTTTAGCAGGAGATGATATTATTGCAGGTGGTGCAGGAGATGATATTATCGATGGTGGAACAGATATAAATGGAGATACAGTAAATTATTCTGATGCAACAAGTGGTGTGACTGTTGATTTAGGAATAGATGGAGTTTCTCAAAATGTTGGTGGTGGTCAAGGAAATGATACTTTAACTGATATTGAAAATGCAATTGGTTCACAATATGCTGATATGTTTAAAGGCAGTAATAGTGAATCAAATACTTTTAATGGAGGTATTACAAATTTAGCTGATCCAAACTCTGAAAATATAAATGATGAAAATGATACAGTTGATTATTCTTCATTAACAGGTGCAAATGATAGTATTGTAGTTGATTTATCAAATACTTCAAGTGCAAATGTAGCTGTAACACAAGCAAGTGTAGCACAAGGTAGTGATACTTTAATAAATATAGAAAATGTAATTGGTACAGCAGGAGATGATACTTTCACTGGTAACTCTGATAGTAACTCTTTCCAAGGTGGAGCTGGAAATGATACTTTCTACGTAAAAGAAGCAGCAGTAGGAAGTGAATCAGATATTATAGTTGGAGGAAGTAATTCTAGTATAGGGGATACAGTTGATTTTAGTTTAGTAAGTGATAATACTTTATATGTAGATGTTGATTTAAGTTCACAAAGTTTACTTCTTAAAAACTCTTCAAATGCAACTGTTAGAAACGATAGTGTTTCAGGAATTGAAAATATAGTTGGAACTCAAAATGAAGATACAATTACAGGAGATAGTTCAAATAATACTTTAAAAGGTGAAGCAGGAACTGATACTATTAAAGGTGAAGCAGGAGATGATTATATCGAAGGTGGTTCAAATACTGATGATAGTACAAGTGCTACACAATATGAATATTTAGATGGTGGAGAAGGTGCTGATACTATCTATGGTGGAACTGGAAATGACTACATCTTAGGTGGAATTGGTGACGGTAAAGATACTCTTTATGGTGAAGCTGGAAACGATACTATTTATGCAGGTGCAGGAGTAGATAGAGTTTATGGTGGAGCTGATGATGATTCTATTTTAGGTGAAGCTGGGGAAGATTTACTTGTAGGTGGACTTGGAAATGATGAAATCAAAGGTGGAAGTGAATCTGATACAATTTATGGAGATGATGAAGCTAGAACTGATGTAAATGGTGGAGATGATATTCTTTATGGTGGAGATGGTTCAGATACTATTTATGGAGGTTATGGAGATGATACCTTATTAGGTGGAGCAAATGACGATATTCTTCATGGTGATGCTGGAGTTGATACAGTTGATTATTCAAATGCTACAAATGGTGTAGAAGTTAACTTTGTAACTAATAGAGGTACTGGTGAAGGTATTGATGAATTATATAATATAGAAAATGCAGTTGGTTCTAAATATGATGATACTTTTGTCTCAAAACTTGATGTTTCAAACAGATTTGATGGAAATGATGATGAATCAGGTGAAACAAATGGGGATAGTATCTCTTATGAAGGAATTACAGTAAATGATGCAACACAAGATAAAGTTGTAATTGATTTATCAACAGGAGCCGATGCAGACGGATATTATAGTGCTGATATTTATCAAGGTGGTACTACTACTGTAAGTGATTACTTAAAAAATATGGAAAATATCACTGGAAGTAATGGTAATGATACAATTACTGGTGATGATGACGTTAATACTTTAAGAGGTCTTGATGGTGATGATTTAATTAGTGGAAAAGGTGGAAATGATTATATAGATGGTGGTGAAGGAAGCGATACTATTGATTATAGTGATGAAACTCTTTCTGTAACAGTTGATTTTAAAAATAACCAAGCTTCTACAAATGCACCAGAAGTTGATACTATTATTAGTATAGAAAATGCTATTGGTGGTACATCAAATGATATGTTCATTATGAATGAAGACCAAAAAACAAATACTATAAATGGTGGTATGGGAGTAGGAGATTTAAATGATACAATCTCTTATGAAAACTATACTAACTCTATAAATGTAAACTTAGGAACTACAGATTCTCAAACTGTTTCAACTTCTGACACAGATACAATCTTAAATATAGAACACTTAATTGGTTCTCAAACTGATGATACAATTATTGGTTCAACTGCCAATAACAGTATTGAAGGTGGAAAAGGTGATGATACTTTTATTGCTGGAGCTTATGATGATACAAATGATACTTTAACAGGTGCGGAAGATGGAGCTGATTATTTTGATGGTGGAATAGGTACAAACGATACTATTGATTATTCTGCTATTGATAGTACAGCTGCAGATGCTCAAGGTATAACAGTAACTTTAGACGGTGCAAATAAAAAAACTGTAACAGTTCATAGTCATACAAACAATGATGAAATTTTAAATGTAGAAAATGTTATTGGTACTCAAGATAATGATTATATCAAAGGTGATGTTCAAAACAATACTTTCTTTGGACAAGATGGAAATGATCAATTATTTGGAGAAGATGGAGCTGATGATTTAAGTGGTGAAGCTGGGAATGATACTCTTGATGGTGGAAGTGGAGATGACACTTTAAGAGGTGGAAATGGAGATGACACTTTAACAGGTGGAGTTGGAAACGATATTATTTATGGTGGAGATGAAGGAAGTGATACTGGAAATGATACAGTAGATTATTCAAATGCAATTGAATCATTAATCATTGATTTAGATGTGTCTTTATCAGGTGGTATATCTGGAACTGAAACTTATGGAAAATCAGATGGAAATAACTCTGAGCAAGGACAGGGTGATGATATTTTATATGGAATAGAAAATGTTATTGGTTCAAATGATGAAGTAAGATCAGACTCTATATATGGAAGTAATAGTAATAATATTATCAATGCTCAAAGAGGTGATGATTATATTGAAGCTAGAGGTGGTGCTGATACTGTTCTTGCAGGAGAAGGTAATGACACTGTAAAAGCTACAAGTGCTACAGATGGAGCTGATTATTATGATGGAGGAGCTGGTAATAGCGATACTTTAGATTACTCTTCTTTAAATGAAAATATTTCTGTAAATATTGGTCAAAATGCAACACATGAATTTGAAACTGGAAGTGGTACTAATGATGCTTGGCAAGTAGAGGTTGCAAGTGGTGATAATGATATTATCAAAGGATTTGAAAATATTATTGGTGGAAGTGGAGATGATACAATCTATGCTGACTCAAATGATAACTCAATCTTTGGTGGTGCAGGAAATGATACACTATTAGGTGGAGCAGGTGCAGATACAATTAATGGTTCAACAGGTAATGATACTATTAGTTATGAGTATTTAGATAGTTCAAAAGATTTAAGATTAGACTTATTAAATGATAGTTCAACAGTTCTTGGAGACTCACTTGATGATGACACTATTTATAGTATAGAAAATGCTATAGGTGGAGCTGGTAATGATAGTATGCAAGGTACAAATGATGCAAACATCTTACAAGGTGGAAATGATGGAGATGATACTTTTGTAGGTCTTGGTGGAAATGACACTATTTATGGTGGTTCTTTTGATGGAGCTACTCATACAGATAGTGGTAGTGATACAGTTGATTATACAAATCAAAATAAAATATCTGTAACTTTAGAAGATGATGAAAATACAGTTTCAACAGTAACAATAGATAGTGATGGTGATGGAAGTTTTGCAACGGGAAGTGAAGAACAAGATTCATTATATGGAATTGAAAATATTAAAGGTTCTGATTCTGCAATAAATGGAGCTGATACTATTATTGGAAATAGTGCTTCAAATACTATATATGGGCAAAGAGGTGATGATACTTTATCTGGTATGGCTGGAAGTGATGAGCTTCATGGTGGAGATGGAGCTGATACTATCATAGGTGGTGCTGATGCAGATTATTTATATGGTGATGCAGGAAATGATAGCTTCAATGTAGGCTCTACTGATATATCAGAATATAGTGGAGATGTAATTGATGGTGGAAGTGAGATAGATACTATTGATTATAGCACTATCAATACATCTGGATTCTCTACTGATAGAGGTGTTGATATTGTACTTCAAGCAGGAAGTCCTGCCAATGTTTATGTTGATGGTGATACAACAAATGTACACCATACAATTACAAATGTAGAAAATGTAATTGGTACAGATTTAAAAGATAATATCACAGGAGATAATCAAGCAAATACTATTTCAGGTATGGCTGGAGATGATACTTTAAGAGGAAATGCTTTAAGTGATACTTTATATGGTGGAACTGGAAACGATGAACTTTGGGGTGAAGAAGGAAGTGACCTTTTAGAAGGTGGAGAAGGTAATGACATCATAAGAGGTGGTTCTGGTTTTGATATTCTAAAAGGTGATGCAGGAGCTGATAGTATTTATGGTGGAGCTGATGCTGACCAAATTTATGGTGGAGCTGATGATGATTATATTGAAGGTGGAGATGACAATGATACTATTGTTGGTGAAGCTGGAAATGATACTATAAGAGGTGATAAAGGTGATGATATTATCGCGGGTGGAACTGTTACTATAAGTGGCGGAACAGTTACTGCAAGTGTTGATGATGGAGAGTCTGATACAGTTGATTATAGTGGTGCACTAACAAGTATGACAGTTGATTTAGAAACAGATGATACTTCAGATTTAGCTTCAAAAGGTGAAGCTTATAGTTCAAACTTAAATGACCAAGGAACAGATGAACTTTATGATATTGAAAATGTAATTGGTTCAGAAGAGAATGATACTATCAAAGGTAGTAATGAAAACAATATATTAGATGGTAGAAGTGGTGATGACACAATTTGGGGTGAAGCAGGAAATGATACTTTATTAGGTGGAAATGACAATGATACCCTTTATGGTGGAACTGGCGCTGATAGTATCTCAGGTGATGCAGGAAATGATAATATTTATGGTGGAGCAGACAATGACACTTTAAGTGGTGGAACTGGAAATGATACTTTCTATGCAACAGCACAAGATGATGGAGCAGATATCATTGATGGTGGAACAAATGTAGGAGATAGTGATACTGTTGATTATAGTGCTTTAACTAATTCAAATAATAAAATCGTTGCTACTTTAGATGAAAATAATGATACTGATTCAAGTGTTCAAGTTTATGATGACACAGGAACTTTACAACATACAGATACTATTAGAAATATTGAAAATATAACTGGTACTAGTGGAGATGATACTTTTACTGGAAATACAAGTGCAAATATTTTAATTGGTGGAGATGGAACAGATAAAGTAAACTACAACTATGCAGCTTTAACTGCTGGTGTTACAGTAAACTTACATGTAGGAACTGCAAGTGATGGAGATACTTTAAGCTCTATTGAACATGTAGTAGGTTCAAATTTTGATGATACTTTTGTAACAAAAGCAGGAGTAAATAACACAATAGAAGGTGGAACAGAAACTTCAGAACTTACAGGAGATTGGATAGATTATAGTTCTAACTCTTCTACTGATTTAGTATTAGATTTAAGTGCTCTTGATGGTTCTGGTTTTGCAACTGCACAAGTAAGTTCAAACTCAAAACAAGACTTAGTTAAAGATATAGAAAATGTAATTGGTACTACTGGAAATGATATTATCACAGGAAATGCAGAAGTAAATACAATCCTTGGAAATGATGGGGCAGATACAATCAATGCTGGTGCTAGTGCAGATAGTGTAGAAGGTGGAGCTGGAAATGATATTATTGATGGTGGAGCAGGAGCTGATATTCTAAGAGGTAATAGTGGAGATGATACTTTTGTAGGAACTGACTTTGATGGTGATGATATTGATGGTGGAACAAATACAAGCGCTGGGGATACAGTTGATTATTCACAAGTACTTACATATGGTGTAAATGTTGATTTAACAGATACAGATGGTGATAATGTAAGTATTAATGGCGTAACTCATACAGTAAGTAATATTGAAAATATTAAAGGAACAGACCAAGCTGATGATATTATAGGAAATGACCAAAATAATATTTTAGAAGGTAATGCTGGGAATGATACAATCTCTGGTTTAGATGGAGAAGATACTTTAAAAGGTGGAGCAGGAGAAGATATTTTAAAAGGTGGAGCAGGTAACGATAGACTTGAAGGTGGAACAGGTGATGATACTTTAGAAGGTGGAACAGGTGATGATGACCTTTATGGTGGAGAAGGATCTGATACTGCTGATTACTCAAATGCTACATCTACAATTGAAACAGATGGAAACTTTATTTTTGTAGGTACTGAAAGGGATTATAGAAATAGTATAGAAAATATTATTGGTTCTGATATTAGTGGAAGTGGGGATATTATTGTTGATATTGATTCTACTGATACTTCAAATGCTTTTTATGGTTTAGCAGGAGATGATACTATCACAGAAGGTGCTGGAGATGATATTGTTGAAGGTGGAGCTGGAAACGATTATATTTATGCGGGAACAGGTGATGATATAATTGATGGGGATGATAGTGATGCAGGAACATCAAATGGTAATTCTGATACTTTAGACTTTACAAATGTATTAATTAATGATGATACAGGTGATACAAGAGTTGTAGATGCCGAAACATATAATGGTGGTGACTTTACAGGTATAGAAATTGACCTTTCAAATACAAGCGCTCAAAGAATCCATGCTCAATTTGGTACAGATACAATTTCAAATATAGAAAATATAATAGGTACTGGAAAAGCAGACTATATCAAAGGAAATGATGAGGCTAACCTAATAGAAGGTAGAAGTGGAAATGACTATCTTATTGGTCTTGATGGAGCTGATACATTTAAAGGTGGAGATGGACAAGATACTGTTGATTTCTCTGCTGGTAACCAAGATGTTGTAATTGATATGACAAAAGAACAAACTGTAGGAGATAATACTTCTTATAGAGTTCAAAATGATGGTTATGGAAATAAAGAGTATATTGATGGAATAGAGCATATTATAACTGGAAGTGGAAATGATACAGTTTATGGAGATGCACAAGGAAACTCTTTAATCACAGCTGCTGGTGATGATATTATTAGAGGTGGAGCAGGAAGTGATTATATAGATGGTGGAAGCGAAGGTGCAAATGGTGATACAGTTGATTTTTCTGATTTAACAAGTAAAGTTACTGTTGATTTAGTAGCAGGTACAGCTATATCAGGAACTGACACAGATACATTAGTTGACATTGAAAATGTTATAGGTACTTCTAAAGATGATAGTATTACAGGAGATTCACAAAATAATACAATTATCGCAGGTGATGGTAATGACTACATTAAAGGTGGAGCTGGAACTGACTCTATAGATGGTGGAGCAGGACTTGATGACACAGCTGATTATTCAGATGGTACAGAAGAGATAAATATTGATTTAACACAAGCAGCAGCAAGTAGAGTACAAAATGATGGTTTTGGAAATACAGAATATCTTAATGGGGTTGAAAATATCATTGGTACAAACTCTGCTGATACAATTATAGGAGATAGTGCTGATAATGAGTTCTTTGGTGGACAATCAGATGATACTCTTTATGGAAATGCAGGTGATGATACTTTAGTAGGTGGAACAGGAGCAGATACATTTAGAGCTGGTGCTGGAAATGATATTATTTATGGAAATGAACAAAATACTTCAAGTTTTGATGCTTCAAGAGATGTTATTGATTATTCTGATGTAAATGTTGATATGACTATAAACCTTGAAGCAAATCAAGCTAATGGAGTAGGACAAGGTGTTGATACTCTTTATGATATTCAAGATGTTTTAGGTTCAAGTGCAAATGATAATATCACTGGTAAAACAGGTGAAGTAAACTCTTTATTAGGTTTAGATGGTGATGATACATTCCATGCAACTTTAGATGGTGATTTTATTTATGGTGGAGATACTACAACTGACACAGGAAATGATACAGTAGATTATAGTCATATTGATTCAAATGATGGAAGAGCTATAAATGTTGACTTATCAAAAGATAATACATCAGGAAATGAAAAAGTACAACAAGTTGCAGATGCAACAAACTTCGATATCTTAGATGGAATTGAAAATATTATTGGTACTCAAAATGATGACTTTATTAGAGGAAGTGATGATATTAATGAAGTTAACATTTTAGATGGAGATAAAGGTGATGATACTTTCTATTCTTCAAATGGTGTTGATAGTTTCATAGGTGGTGAAGGAATTGATACTTTAGATTTCACAGGTGTAAATACAGGGAATGAAGGTGTAAATATTGATTTAGACCAAGATAAAACTATAGATGATGGTTTTGGTTATGAAGACTATATCTCAAATGATATTGAAGTAATAATTGGTAGTACTAATGTAGATACAATAAAAGGTGACAGTGCAAATAATACACTTCTAGGAAATGATGGTGCAGATACAATCTTTGGTGGAAGTGGAAATGATAGTATTGATGGTGGAAGTGGAGCAGATACTTTAAAAGGTGATGCAGGTGATGACACTATTTTAGGTGGTGCTGACGGTGACTTTATTTATGGTGGAGAAGGTAACGATATCTTAAATGGACAAGCTGGTGATGATACTATTTATTTTGATAAAGGTGATGATAATATCACAGGTGGAAGTGGAGCTGATACTTTAACATATGAAGAACAAATAATCACAAGCACAGGAATTATTGTAAATAGAACAGATACAGGAGCTACTGTTGATGTTGGTGCTGATGGAACAGATACTTTAGCAGACCATATTGAAACAATTATCGGAACAGGTTTAGATGATGCATTTAATGGTTATGTAGGTACAGATAACGGCAATGACTATAATGATACTTTCTTTGGACTTTCAGGAGATGATATCTTTGATGGAGGTAGAGGTGATGACTATATCGATGGGGGAACACATTCTACTGGAGATACAATTACTTTTGAAACAGTTTCAACAAATGTTGGAGTAGATATAAATTTAGACAGAGCTCAAAGTGATACAGCAGGTAAAACAGATTTTGCAGTACAAGAAGATGGTTTTGGTGGAAAAGATTATGTTACAAATGTTGAGAATATAATTGGTTCTAAAAATGATGATAATCTAGCAGGAAGAGATGACTCTGATAACACAATTCAAGGTGGAGATGGAGATGATACTCTTTATTACACAGGTGGAAATGATAGATTATATGGTGGTACAACTGACTCATCTTCTGGAAATGACTGGTTAAGCTTTGAAAATAGTAATATAGGTGCAACATATGTAAATATTGATGAAGGTGGAACTGTAGGAAGTACAAGAGTATATGGAATTGATAATATTATAGATTCAAAAACTAATACAGGAAATAGAAACTTCTTTGGTAATAGTAATGCAAATAGCTTTATTACTTATGGTGGAAATGATAGAGTTAGAGGTGAAGGTGGAGATGACATCTATGATTTAGGTGATGGTAATGATATAGCTGAATCTGCATATGGTAATGACACTATTATTGGTGGAGCTGGAACAAATACTATTGATTATAGATATTATGAAGGAACAAATGGAATTGTCTTTGATGCAAATAATACTCAAACAATAGATGTAGATGTAAATAAAGATGGAATAAATGATTACACAAATATCACTTTCCAAGAGATCCAAGATGATGGTACTGGTGCTACAGACCTTATATATCAAGTACAAAATATTTATACTGCTGACAATAATAACAGGGTAGATATTATTAGATTTGATGACCAAAACAATGAAATAAGAACATATGGTGGAAATGACACTATTGATGGTAGAGGTGGTGATGACCTAATTTATGGTGGAAATGGAAATGACCTTATCAATGGTGGAACTGGAAATGATGAAATCCATGCTGGGAATAATAATGACACAGTTTATGGAGATGCTGGAGATGACCAAATCTATGGTGATGGTGGAGATGACTATATTGAAGGTGGATTAGGTTCTGATAACATAAATGCAGGTAGCGGCGATGATACTGTTTTAAATGATGAAGGAACTGATACTATTGATGGTAGCACACATGGTGTTGGTGGTGATACTATGACATTTAAAGCGAATGGTTCAAATGGGGTTGTTGTAAACTTAAGTGGAACAACTTTAAATTATGATGCTACTTCAATTGCAGCAAATAGAACTATTGATACATATGGAAATACTGAAACAGTTACAAATATTGAAAATATAATTGGAACAGGAAATGATGATATTGTTCAAGGAAACAGTTCTGTTAATAGCTTAATTATGGGAAGTGGTGATGACACTATCTATGGTTCTTTAGGTAATGACTTCCTTAATGGAGAAGGTGGAACTGACCTTTTAGATTATTCTAACTTAAATAGTGGAGAAGGTGTAAATTTACAACTTGGAGATAATGCAACTATTGGTTTAAATAATCAAACTGTTAGAAATATTGAAAATGCTAGAGGAAGCCAATACGAAGATAATATCACAGGTGATAATGGAGTTAATACACTTTGGGGTGGAGACTCAAATGATATTATCGATGGTCAAGACTCTAATGACTCTATTTATGGAGAAGATGGAGATGATACTTTAATTGGTGGAGCAGGTGCTGACCTTTTAGATGGTGGTGCAAATGGAACTGGAGAAGGTACAGGAGATACAGCAGATTATACTGATATTGGAGCAAAGGTTGTAATTGATTTAAATGAGTCTGGTAATGCAACTGCCTATGTAACTGGTGATGGAAATGATACTTTAATAAATATTGAAAATCTAACAGGAAGTGCAGTTGGAGATGAACTATCAGGTAATAGTGGTCAAAACACAATTCTTGGAAATGCCGGAGAAGATATAATTGATGGTGAAGCTGGAAATGATTATATAGATGGTGGAGCTGATAATGATACTATTATTGGAGGATTAGGTAACGATACATTAAAAGGAAGTACTGGAAATGATGTATTTGTAGCTTCTAATAATGATGGTGATGACAATATAGATGGTGGTGATGATATCGATATTGTTGATTATAGCAATGTAAATGGACCATTAGATGTAACTTTAAATGCATCAGGTGGTACAGATAGTGTTATTACAATTGCTGGAAATGACACTCTTTCTAATATTGAAGGATTTATTGGTACTTCATCAAATGATACTATGGTTGGTAATGATGAAAATAATGTATTTGAAGGTAGAGATGGTTCAGATACTTTAATTGGTAATGCAGGTGATGATACACTTCTTGGTGGTGAAGGAGATGACACACTAATTGGTGGAACTGGAAATGATATTATTGATGGTGGAAATGATGGAGCAAATGGTGACTGGGTAGATTACTCAGGAAGTACAAATGCTATTAATATCAACCTTAGAGCAGATGCCGATCATGCAACTGGTGAAGGAACTGACCAAATAAGATATATAGAAAATATCAATGTTGCAAACAATGAAAATGGAAATATTGTACAAGGTGATGCAAATGATAACTCATTTGTAGCAGGAACTGGTGAAGATACTTTATCTTATGCTGGTTCTACTACTGCAGTTACTATTGACTTTGATTCTGGAACGGTAAGTGGAGATGGAGATGATAACTTTACAGATTTTGAAAACTTTATTGGTACAAACCAAAATGATGTTTTAATAAATGATTCTGTAAAAGATGATACTGACTTTAAATCTTTTGATGCAAAAGGTGGTATTGATACAGCTGATTATTCTGCTTCAACTCAAGATATAACAGTTGATGTAAATGGTAATACTCAATCAGTATTAACTATTGGTGGAACTACAACTGATGAGTTAAATAATGTTGAAATTTTAAAAACTGGTTCAGGAGATGATACTTTTGTTGTAACTTCAACATCTGGACTTGATACTTTAGATGCAGGAAATGGAACAGATACTTTACAATTAAGTGGTAACTTAGACTTATCTTCAGTAACACTTTTAAATTTTGAGAATATAGTGGTTGCCAATGGTGATACCTTAACATTAAGTGTAACAGATTTAGATAATCAAACATTAAATATTGAACTTCAAGGAAATGCAAACTTAATTATTGAAGGTACTTCAAATAATGCAGATTTTGATTTTGATAATATAACTATAAATAAAACAGGAACTGCAAATGGACTTGTTACTTTAGAGTTAGATAATACAATTGATTTAACATCAAAAAATATAAATGGTACAAATGATATTTTAGATGTAATTTCAGTTAATAATGGAACAACAACTATTTTAGAATCTCAAGCTACAACTTTAGATGAGGTAAATGGAAATGGAAGTGTTGTTGTAGAAGTTAGTGCAAATAGTTCAAGTGATTTTGGAACTATTTTAAATTTATCAAATCCAGCAAATGAAACTATCAAATTTACTGGAAGCTCAACATTTACAGGAAGTTTTGGAGATTCTAATGTTGAAGTTGGTTCAGGATTTACTTTAACAACAGCAATTGATAAACTTGATTTAATAGATGTTTCAGGTGCTGGAAATATAGCAGCAACTGGTAACTCTTCTACTGTTGATTTAAGTGGAGTATCAAATGATATCTCTTTTGATGGAACAGTAGTTTTAGGAAATAATAAGGTAAGTCAAGGTGATATTGCTTTAGGAAATAGTGCAAATCTTACAATTGAAGATGCACTAGATATTAGTTCAAAAACAATAACTGGTACAGGTACCTTAAATTTACAAGGTGGTGGAACAGTTGATTTATCAAATGTAAATGTATCTACATTAACTGGTAATTTCACAACTACAACAACACTAAATGGTTTAGGTGTAGATATTGATGCTTCATCATCAAGTGCAAATATCACAATAAATGCACAAAATAGTGTTTCAAATATTCAAACTGGAAATGGTGATGATATTATTAATACTTCTAATGGAGCAACAAATATTGATGGAGGAGTTGGAAATGATACTGTAGTTTATACTGCAAATACTACTTTATCAGGAACATTAACTTCTATTGAAACAATCACAGTTAATGGAAGTAACTTAACATCAAATGTTTCTAATGTTTCAGGGGCTACAGTAAATGGAACAGGAACATTAACTATTAATTCAAGCGGAACATTAGATGCTAGCAATATTTCAAACAATTTAATTCTTGATTCAAGTATTACTTTAAGCAATGCAGGAACAGGAAATATAACTGTAAATGCAGGACAAACTTTAACAGCAGATGCAAGTGTGTTAGATCAACTTACAATTAATGGTTCTGGAAATGTAGTAGTAACAGGTAACTCTTCTACTGTTGATTTAAGTGGAATATCAAATGATATAACAGTATCAGGTACAGTAACATTAGAAGATAACAAAGTTAATCAAGGTGATATTACAGTAGATGGTTCTTTAACTGTATTGGATGCTACAGATATAAGTGCTAGAACAATTGATGGTACAGGTACTTTAAACTTACAAGGTGGTGGAACAGTTGATTTATCAAATGTAAATGTATCTACATTAACAGGAGATTTTGATTCTTCTTCTACAACTTTACAAAATTTAGGAGTAAATTTAGATGCTTCTGCTTCATCTGCAAATATTGAAGTACAAACATCTGATGGAAGTTTAGATATTTCAACAGGAAGTGGAAATGATACAGTTGTTTATACTTCAAATACTACTTTAACAGGTAATTTAACAAATGTAGAGAATATCTCTTTAAATAATGCAGTTATATTAACATCAACAATTGCAGCACTTGGAACTATGGCAGTAGCTGAAACTGGAACTGCAACAGTTAAAATAACTGATGCAAGTGGAGCTTTAGATTTAAGTAATATCTCTACAAATATAATTCTTGATGGAAGTGTTACTGTAAGTTCTTTAAATGCCTCTGTTGGAACTATTACTACAACTGCTACAAAAACAATAAGTGTTGATGCAGATGTTATTTCTAGTAAAACAGTACTTGGAAACGGAATTGTTGATATTACAAGTGGTTCAGCATCTTTAATTGATTTATCAAATATTTCAAATGATGTAAAAGTTAGCAGTGATTTTGAGATTAGTTCAGTTAATAATGGTTCAAACTCTATAGAAATTTCTGCTTCAAATACTTTAAGTGCAGATGCAACAGTAATTAGTGGACATACAATTAATGGAGCAGGAACATTAGCTTTAGATGGAACTGGCGGAATAATTGATATGTCAAATATTAGTTCAGTTGATTTAACAGCTAATATGTCTGGAAATACTACATTTAATAATTTAAGTGTAGATATGAATGCCTCTTCTTCAACAGGAGATATTATTGTAAATGAAACAGCTGGTAATAATTTATCTATTATTACAGGAAGTGGAGATGATATAGTTAATTTAAGTGATGGAAATGATACTGTTGAACTAGGAGAGGGAAGTGATACAGTTAATGTTTCTCATACTAATATTGATATAAATGATAATATCTCAGATAGTGGAACAGTTGGAACTGATACTTTAAATATAACTAGCTCTGGAAATATTGATTCTGCAAATTTAATTGATGTAAGTGGTTTTGAAAATCTAAATCTTTCAAGTGGAGATGATAATATCTCTTTTGATGATACAACAGAGTTTAATAACTTTATCAATGAATTTACTAATATCTCTGATTCAGGTGGAAATGATACTTTATCATTTGGAAGTAGTTCTATTTCAGGAGACTTAGACTTTAGTAAACTAGGAGATTTTGAGAATTTAAATCTTTCTTCAAGTGATGATAATATTACTTTAAGTGGAGATGAACCTTCTAACATAAATGGTGGTGCAGGTGATGATAATTTCACTTTAGATTTTGCAAATATCGATAACTTTACTATTGATGGTGGAAGTAATACAAGTGCTGATAAAGTTACTTTAACTGGAACAACTCAAACTATTACAAGTGATACTGTATTTGGACATGTAGATTCATTTACAAATATGGAAGAAATAGATTTCACAAACTTAAACTTAGATAATGGTGGAACTGGTTCAGAGTTTGAGTTAACAGCAGAATTACTTAACTCTTGGGCAGGTGATAGTTCATCAAGTTTAAAACTTATTTTAGATGCAGATGCTGCTTCTAAGTTAGAATTTACAGCTAAAGATGGTACTAAGTATGGTGGTGATGATGCAGATACTACAGCATTAACTGATGGTGGTTCATATACTCTTAATGATAATGGAGTAGATGTAACACTTGATATTGTAATTCAATAATTAGGAATAATATGAGCAAAAATGAAAATATAAAAGTATTGTTAAAAAAAGCATATGAAGCTTACTCTAAAAGTGATTTAGAATCTTCTAAAAATCACTATTTAGAGGTTTTAAAATTTGATGAAAAAAATAGTGAAGCCTTAGGAAATTTAGGTGTTATTTTTAAAGCACAAGGCGATAATAAAAAAGCCTATGACTTTTATATAAAAGCTATAAATTCAAACCCTAAGAATTCAATGACTTATAATAATTTAGGAAATCTTTTAAAAGATACTAAAAATTATAAAGCTGCTTTAAAAGTATATGCAGATGGGATAAAAGTTAATCCAAAAAACTATCATGCATACAATAATATTGGAATGGTTTTTGAAAGTTTAAATGACAATGATAAAGCAATACAAGCATATAAAGACGCTGTAAGAGTAAATCCAAATTTTGACAAAGCAGTAAATAATATTGGAGTTGTTTTATATAAACAAAGAAAATACAAAGAAGCAATAGAAATCTTTAAAATAGCTTTAGATTTAAATCCAAAATATGTAGAATTATATGCAAATATTGGAGCTTGTTATAATAAACTTAAAATGTATGATGAAGCAATTGAAAACCTAGATAAATCAATTGAATTAAACCCTAAAAATGCAGGAGCATATACAAATTTAGGAAATGTATATAACAAATTAAAAGATTATAAAAAAGCTGCAAAACTTCATGAAAAAGCAATAGAACTAGACCCAAATGGAGCAAATGCATATAGTAATGTAGGAACTTCATATAAATATTTAGGTCAAGTTTCTAAAGCAATTGACTCTTATAAAAAAGCGATAGAGCTAAATCCTTCTTTTGAAAATGCTCACTTTGATTTAGCAACTATTCTTTTAGCAAAAGGTGATTTAAAAGAAGGATTCAAAGAGTATGAGTGGCGATTTAGAAAAGATGAAATGAAAGGTCATATTCTAAATAACAAAGATATCTTTTCTAAGCCAATGTTTAAAGGAACTGAAGATGTAAGAGGTAAAACTATTTTACTTCATTCTGAACAAGGTTTTGGGGATTCAATACAATTTATTAGATTTTTACCTCAGTTTAAAGAGAAATTTGGATGTAAAATAGCTGTTAAATGTAGAGATGAATTAAAAGAGTTATTTAAATGTATAGATGAGATTGATGTTTTAACAAATAGAAGTGAACCAACACCAGCTTTTGATTATCATTTATCTATTATGAGTATGCCTTATATTTTAGGTCTTAGTTTAAATAAAGAGCTTATAACAAAAACTCCATATTTATTTGCAACAAAAGATAAAGAGTTAGAAGTAAAAGAAGAAAAAGGGAAAATAAATATTGGTATTTGTTGGTCTGCTTCAACTACTTCAGAAAGCTATGAAGAAAGAGTTTTAGAACTTGAAAAATTTTTACCTATAATAAATAGTGACAAAATCAATATTTATAATCTTCAATTAGGAGAAGATAAAAAACAAATCCAAAAGTTAGGTTTAGAAGATAAAATTATTGACTATAGTGATAAATTAAAAGATTTTTCTAAAACAGCATCATTGGTAAAAGAGCTTGACTTAGTTATTTCTTCTGATACTTCTGTTGTTCATCTTTGTGGTGCCCTTGATGTTCCAACATGGGTTTTAGTTCCAAAAGTACCTGATTTTAGATGGCAAAATAAAGGTGTAAATTCAGCTTGGTATAAAAGCGTTAAAATCTTTAGACAAAAGAGCTTAGGGGTTTGGGATAACGTATTTCAGTCTGTTTATGATAAACTATTTTCAAATTTTAAGATTAAAATAAAAAAATAAGATAGGAATTTTTTGGAAGAGACTATTAGTAGAGAGGAATATCCTTTAATATATTCACTAAAATATGTATTAGACTTTTATTTTGGGGACATTTCATTAGAAACAATATTAAATATTAGTGCATCTTCAAGGGAAGGTTTTACAAAAGAATTAGCAATAGATGTTGCAAATGAAGTTGGACTTACTGCCGTTTCAAAAAATATAGAAGCAGGAAATATTCCTGCTCACTTTTTCCCTTGTATTATTTTTGACAGTCATGATAAACCCTTTATTCTTTTGAAAAAAGATAGAGATGTTTATTTATTTGACCCAATAGCAAATAAAGAAGTAAAAGAGAATAAAAGCTTTTTAGGTAATTTCAAAAAAGCAATCTTGATTTTTAGGGACCCTAAAAAAGAGAAACTTATAGAATCTAGTAGAACAAAAGATTGGTTTTGGTCTCCTGTAAAAACTTTTTGGCGTTCATATATTGAAGTTGGTTTTTTAACTTTATTTATCAATATCTTTGCACTAGCAGTGCCTCTTTTTACAATGAGTGTTTATGATAGAGTAGTTCCAAATAATGCAACTGAAACTCTTTTTGTACTTGCAAGTGGAGTTGTAATAATTTTACTTTTTGATGTATATTTTAAAAGTGTAAGAAATCATATTATAGAAAATGTAGGAAAAAAATTAGGTGTTTATTTAGAAGAAGAATTGATGAAAAGAATGCTTAAAATCAAATCTGAGTATGATAATATGCTTGTTGGTTCAAAGGCAAATCTTTTTAGAGAATTACATCAAATAAAAGATTTTTTTGCTACAAAATCTATTTTACAAGTTATTGATTTACCATTTTTCTTTATAGCATTACTTGTAATATTTCTTATTTCACCAGCAGTTGCAGCAGTTCCATTTTTTGTAGCAATAGTTATTGTTCTTTTTAATTATTTTATGCAAAAACCTATTGAAAATCTTAGTAAAAAAAATGTAGAAAATGTACAAGCAAAGAACTCATATTTAGTAGAAACAATTCAAGGAAGTGAAATAATTAAACTTACCAATGCTTCTTCAACAAAACTATTTAATTGGCGAAATATAGTTGCAAAAACTGATTCAATAGGACAAAGAATACAATCATTAAATGTATTTTCAATGAACCTTTCACAAACTGTAGTACAATTTGTAACTATGATGGTTATAGTTGTTGGAGTATTTGAAATTGCTTCAAACAACTTAACAGTTGGTGGACTTATTGCTGTAACTATTTTATCAAGTAGGGCAATGGTTCCTGTAATTCAAACTTCAATGATGGTTATTAGATTAAAAGAGATAAAAGAGTCTTTAAACAATATCAATGAGTTTTGGCATTTACCCCTTGAAAACGATAATAATATGGAAATAGGTGTTGGAAAAATAAAAGGTGATATTGAGTTTTCAAATGTTGAGTTTTTTTATAAAAATAGTAAATATCCTTCTTTAAAAGATTGTAACTTAAAAATAAAGCAAGGAGAAAAAGTAGGGATTATTGGTCAAACTGGTGCTGGTAAAACTACTTTTTTAAGGTTGCTTTCTGGACTTGATAGCGCTACAAGTGGAAATATATATTTAGATGGACATGAAATTTCTACTATGCATCCAGTTGAGATAAGACAAAATATTGGAGTTATGACTCAAGAACCTTTTTTATTTTCTGGAACATTAAAAGAGAATATAGAATTATCAAATCCTATAAGTAAAGAAAGAATGATGGAGCTTATTAAATTAACTGGTTTAGAAGAATTAGTTAAAAAAAGCGGTCAAGGTGATGCTTTACAAGTAGGGGAAAGAGGAAGTAATTTATCTGTAGGGCAAAGACATTTAGTAGCACTTGCTAGGGCAATTTTAAATAACCCTCCTGTTTTACTTTTAGATGAACCTACAACAGGACTTGATGTTGGATTAGAAAAGAAACTAATTTCACATTTAAAAGAGTTAATGAAAGATAAAACACTATTTGTAATAACTCACAGATTTGCAGCTTTAGATTTAGTTGATAGAGTAATAGTTTTAAATAATGGACAAATTGTTGCAGATGGACCAAAAGATAAAGTGTTAGCAGCACTTCAAGGAAAGAGACAATAAATGAATAATAAGTTTTTTGAAGAGACAAAATGGAATTATTATGTATCGGTAGTTCCAATTATGCTATTTTTTATAGCTTTTATTACTTGGTCTTTTTTTAGTGAAATTGATGAAGTTGTAAGGGGTGCAGGTAAAGTAGTTCCATCTTCTCAAACAAAAGTTTTGCAGAACCTTGAAGGTGGAATAATCTCAAATATAAAGGTTAATGAAGGACAAAAAGTTGCAAAAGGTGATGTTATTTATACCCTTTCAAATAAGTTTTTTAAAGCAGATTTAAGATCAAAAGAGATAGATCTTTTAGCTTATAAAGCAAATCTTATAAGACTTGAAGCCTTAATTGATGAAAAATCTTCTGTAACTTTTCCTAAGGAGCTTTTAGAAAAAATTCCAGATATAGTAGAAAATGAAAGAAGAATTTTTTATGAAGATTTTAATAATTCAATTACTAAAATCGAAATAGCGAAAGATCAATTAAAACAAAAACAGTATAAGCTAAAAGAAGCCGAAAGTAAATATGAGAACTTAACATTAGAGATGAATCTTGCCCAAGCTAATATGAAAATTTTAGAGTCTTTATATAAGAAAAAAGTTGTTTCTAAAAAAGAGTATTTATCTGAATTATCAAAAAAACAAAATATTGTAACTAAACTTTCTGATACAAGAAATTCAATTCCTATTATAGAAGAAGAAATACAAGAAGCTAAAAAGAAAATTCAAACTGTAAAATCAGAGATTAGAACTAAACATCTTCAAAAATATTCAGCTTTAAAAGCAGAGATAAGTAAATTAACTGAAAAAAATAAAGCAAATGCAGATAGAGAACTTAGAAAAGATGTAATTTCTCCTGTTAATGGAATTATTAATAAACTATATTTTTACACTATAGGTGGTATTGTAAAACCTGGTGATAAAATGGCAGAGATTACTCCTTTAGATGATTCTTTAACAATTGAAGCAAGAGTTAATACATCAGATAGGGCTCAAATTTGGGAAGGACAAGATGTTTCTGTTGAGATTACAGCTTATGATTTTTCAAAATTTGGATTGTTAAAAGGTAAACTGATATCTATTTCACCTGATTCTTTTGAAGATAGAAATGGAAATATCTTTTATATAGTAAAAGTAAAAGCTAATAACGATCAGTTTGCTCCAGATTTACCTATTTTACCAGGTATGATTGCAAATATAAATATCTTAACTGGTAAAAAAACAATTCTGCAATATATAATAAAACCTTTAAAAGATATAAGTAAAAATGCATTAAGTGAACAATAATTCAAAAATAAATAATTTTTAAGCTATCATAATGTAATTTTCAATTATTTAAAAGCATAAATTAACTATTATATGGAGTTTTAATAATTAATAATATATTTTAAGGGCTAGTTAATGTTTAGTTTTTTTAAGTTCTTGCAGAAATTTTTTAAAGATTTAAAGAGTAATAAGGGTTTATGGTTTACAACTTTAGCTGTAATATCAGTTACAGGTATCTTTTTATGTTTGTATATTTTAACAAATATGACAGAGTCAGTTTCTAAAGAAGTATATGAAAATATTTCTAAAAACTATAGTAAAAACTATAAAAATAGAGTTCTTAAAAAAGAAGAAAACTTAAAGAAAATTATACTTTCTTTAAAATCAAATGAAGAACTTATAACTAATATTGAAAATAACAATCTTGTTACAGTAGGTGATGAAATCACACTATTTAATGATACTTTTAAAAAGACAGGTTTCACAAAAACACAATTAAGTTTTTATCCTGTAATTAATCAAGTTAACCAATATAGAAATAGTATAAATACAGTAATAAATTCAAAAAATAGAATTTTTGGGTTAGAGGTACTTCTTGATGGTATTTTTTATGTTTATATTGAACCATTAATTAAAGATGATAAATTAATAGGTATTTTAGAATTAAAAGAAGAAGTACATAGCTTTAAAGCAGAGTATTTAAAAGATGATTTGATTTTTATGTTTTTACTTGAAGAAAGAATGTTAAATAAATTATCAATTGCAACTAGAGGAGATAACTATAGAGAGGTTATTGACTCTGTTTATGTAGAATCAGCAAAATATGATAATCAATTTTTCGGGAAAATTATTGAAGCTGGAAAAGATGAATATAATCAAATGATTGAAAGAGGATATTCTGTTGATGATACTTATTTCCGTTCTGCACAAAAAGTATCTGATATAAATGGTAATATAATTGGTTTAGTTTTAATTGGTGAAACAGCTGAGGGAAGTGGTTCTTTTGTTAATATTGTTGATGATATGACAAAGACTGTTACAACAGTTGCACTTGGTTTAGTAATCTCAATTTTACTATTTATGTTTTAAGCAAAGGTAGTAGATGAGACGTATTAAAATATTAAAGATTTATTTCATTTTTCTATTATTTTTAGTTTTTCTAATTTTTTCAAATATACAACTAATCACAACATTCTTTATGGCGACATTAACATTTAATATCGCTATTTTAACAATATTTTCAATTGGATTACTAATACTTTATCAAGCAGCAATAAAATTAACTATGCTTTCTGGTACTTTTGGTATTTTAGCTTATAAAAAAGGAAAAGCTTTAGAGTTTTATTTAAATGGAATTACTGGAGTTTTCCCTGCAACTATTGCACATATGTTTAATAAAAGAGCAAAAAAAGGTGTTTTATACTTTACTCAAAATGAAGCAAAAGATGTAAGTGAATGGTTAGGAGAACAGTTTTTTAATCAAAAAGGTTATACAAACTTTTTCGTTGGTACTTCACTTATGTTAGGTCTTTTTGGTACTTTTACAGGTCTTTTAGTTGCTATTGATGAAATGGGAGCAATTATTTTATCTTTTGGTGGAGATGACATAGATATTGGTGAAGTAATGACTAAGTTTTCTGGACCATTAGGTGGTATGTCTATTGGGTTTGCTTCTTCATTATTTGGTGTTGCATCAGCTGTTATTTTAAATGTAATGCAATATATTCTTACTAGAAATCAAGCTGCATTTATGCATGATGTTGAAGATTGGATGAAAGGTAAAATCATTGAGTCTCAAAGTTCTGATATGCTTGAAAGTTTACAAGGTTCTGAAATTGGTGGTTTATTAAAAGCTTCTCAACCTTCTTCTTCTGAACCAAATTTATTAAGTGCAGGTTTCTTAGATGTCTTTGTAGATACAATGGGTGATTTTACTGAGAAATTAGATAAGTCGAATAAAGCATCAGAAGACTTACATAAACTTATTAGTCAAAATATTGCACAATCAAGTAGAACCTCTGAAAAAGAGTCAGTATTACTTGAAAGTATTGTAAATAACTTAAGAGAATTAAATGTTAATCAATTCTCAAATGCTTCTATGATGGAAGAGTCATTACAAGAAATTTCAAATGTGATCTTAGCTGAACATAGATCTGTTAAGAAGAATTTATCTTTACAAGAAGAGAATAATAAACTATTAAAAGAGTTAATCAATAGAATTGAAAAACTTGAATCAAATGAAAATAAGTAGTTAGGTTTAATATAAATGGCAAAAAGATGTGAAGACGAGTTTAACCCATGGCCATCATTCGTTGATATTTTTTCATCGGTTATTCTTGTAATGCTTTTATTTTTATTAGTTGTATTAGTAAACTTAGGTTATTACGCACAATTTAAATATAAAGTTTCATATACAGGAACTATTGCAACAGATGACTTGATAGTTAATGATAATCCAAGTGATGGTACAACAAAATTATATCAAGAAAGTCAAGCACAACCTAACAAAAACGTATCAATGATGCAAAAAGAGATTATAAGACTTAGAAGAATTGTTGAAGAAAAAACAGTTAAAGCAAAAGAAAAAGAAGAGTCTGAAATAGAACACGGTGGAATTGATGTGGCTGATAGAGATGACACAGATGAACCATCAAAACAGACTTTAATCAACTCAGATGATTATTATATTGTAACTTTTAAAGGAAATGAGATCTTTTTTGACACAGCAATTATTAAAGAACTTAAAAACTTTATTCTTGAAAGTAAAAAGAAGTATGGAAATAATCATAAAATCATGATTAATGCTGCTGATGTACAAGGACAAGCAAGTGCTACTGTTGCAAAACAAATATCTCTAGCTAGATCAATTGGTGCAAGAAACTTAATTAGAAAATTTGGTTATGAGAAAAAAGATGTAAGGATTGATTTATTGTCAAATACAGATGTTAAAGAAGAAATCAACAAACAAAATGGTTATCTTGTAATTAGGATAAAAAGATAATGAAAAGTATTGTTGTTAATTGCTTTATAATTTTAATATTGTCTTCTTCATCTTTATTTGCACAAGATGAAAATGATCCAGCACTTTTAGTAAATGAGAATAAAAAACTTTTAAAAGAAAATAATCTTAATCAAAAAGAAGGGAAAAAAGACTCTTTAGAAGCAGTTGCAAAAGATAACTTAAATACAGTAACAAATATTACAGAAAAGAAAAGCAATAAAAAAGTAAAAGGTGTAGATACTTCTGTTTATACTAAAGTAAAACTTATTGATGCAGTTTTAGAAACTTTAGCACAAAGTGAGATTTTAAAATCATCAAGGGAAAATGTAATTCAATATGAATTAAAACTTAAAAATGCTATGGCAGAGTATTATCCTACCGTTGATTTTGAATATGTTAGAGGTAGAACAAGAAGTAAACCTAATGATGAAGATGAATTAGCAAAGTTTAAATTTTTTAATGATGAATACTATAAATTTGTGCTTAGACAAAATCTATACTCTGGTGGCTCAACAAGTTATATGGTTAAAAGTGTTGCAAAGAAATTTGAAGTAGCCAAAAATCAATATAAGATAAAACTTGATAGTGAAATAAAAAAAGCAATAAAAGCATATTTTGATGTAGTATTTGCAAATCGTTCTGTTATGGTAAATGAACGAAATATGAAAAAACTAAACAAAATATTAGAGATTGTAACTATTAAGTATGATAATGGAGCAGCTTCAATTGGGGATTTAACATCAATAAAAGCTAATGTTGCAAATGCAATGACAAAGCTTGTAAAAGTAAAATCTAAATTTGTAGAAGCACTTAGATATTATGAATATATAGTTGGAACTAGATTTGAAAAGACACTGCCTTTTGAAAAGAATTTTGATATTAAAATTGATGATTTTGATAAGTTATATAAAAGAGCATTGGAAAACAATAAAAACTTAATAAACTACTATGAAACAATCCAATCTGAAAAGTTCAAGCATAAAAGTATAAGAGGAAAGTTTGAACCAAAAGTAGATTTTGAATTATCTTATAAAGAGTCTATGCAAGGTGAAGATATTGAAGAAGAACATGAACAAGATGTAAATGGTAAAATTAGAGTAACTTATAACTTATTTAACGGTGGAAGAGATAAGAATAAAGTATTAGAAATCAATAGTCAAATTAGAGATTTAAACTATAGATTAGAAGAAGAAAAGAAAAAGATGAAGTGGAATTTATCTAAAGTTCATACTTCTATTACAACAGTAAGTGATGCTTTAAAAAGTACAATTGAGGAAGTTGTAGCTTCTAGAAAAATGGTATCATCATATTGGGAAGCCTTTAAACTTGGAGAACAAGATTTACAAGCCTTGTTACAAGGACAAAAGCAATTAAATGCGGCAGAAACAGAAGTTGTTAAATTTGAAAAAGATCAAGTAAATGATTTCTTCTCTATTTTAGAAATTACTGGTGATTTATCTGCATTTTTTGATGTAGATCCAGAAAACCCTAAGTTTATTGATTTTTCAAAAAGTGATTATAAAAAAACTGTAATAGCAAAAGATGGTCAAAAAATCTCATTAAATTTAGAAAAAAAAGAAGATAAACCTAAAAAAGAAAAAATAAAAGAAGAAAAACCAAAAGAGATAGATATTCCAGAGCTTTCTTTTGAAGATAAAATCAATAACTATATTAAAGAATTTGATAATTTTGATGATGAAAGTTATATGATAAAAATAGGAGATTTTAAAAACATATATGAATCATTTGCTTTTATCAAAAATAAAAACATTAGCGACAACTCTTTTTCATTTGATGTTTTAGATAATTTAAAGATTAAAAATATAATAGTTCATAATAATTTCAAAGATGAAAATCTGGCAAAAGAGTATATTTCAAAATTCAAAAAAGATAATGATATTGATAAAGAAGTTTCACTTATAAAAGTAAAAGAGATTAAATCTTTGTATAACAGTTATTTAGCTGGCTTAGAGATAAAAAAACCAAAAGCAAAAGTTAAAATCGTAGAGAAAGTTAGACAAGAAAAAAAGAAAAAAGAGTTTTCAATTAATGAAGCCTTTAAACAAAAGTTTTTGAATTCAGATGAAAACTTCTATACAATAAATGTTGCTTCTTTTTCTAATAAAAAAGAGTTAGAAGACTTCATATTAGCAAATAATCTTTATGAAAAATCATTTTTCTTTAAATATTTTAGTTCGGTAGAACTATATAAATTAGTTGTGGGTATATATTCTTCTTATGAAAATATTGAAAATGATATAAATGAATTGGTATTAAATAATAAAGGAATTTTCCCTGTTGTTGAAAAAATTGAAAATATAAAAACACAATTTAAAGATAATATTGATTTAAATATTCAAGAAAAAAAAGATAAAGAGTATGAATATATTTCGTTAAAAGAGTTAGAAAAACAAAAGAAAAAAGAAGAAGAGAAAAGAAAAGAAGAAGAAAAACTACGAAACTCTATTTTAAATAAACAAGAAAAAAAAGCTAAACTTGAAGCAGAGCAAAAGGCTAAAGAAGAAGCTGAAAAGTTAGAAAAAGAAAGACTGAAAAAAGAAGAGCTTGAAAGACAAAGAGTAGAAGAAGAACTTTTAAAAAAAGAAAAAGAATTAGCTAAAAAAAGAAAATTAGCCCAAGAAAAAGCTAAACTTGAAGCAGAGCAGAAAGCAAAATTAGAGGCTGAACAAAAGGCTAAACTTGAAGCAGAACAAAAAGCAAAAGAAGAAGCTGAAAAGTTAGAAAAAGAAAGATTGAAAAAAGAAGAACTTGAAAGACAAAGAGTAGAAGAAGAACTTATAAAAAAAGAAAAAGAATTAGCTAAAAAAAGAAAATTAGCCGAAGAAAAAGCTAAACTTGAAGCAGAGCAGAAAGCAAAATTAGAGGCTGAACAAAAGGCTAAAGAAGAAGTTCAACAAAATGTTGAAGAAATAAAACTTGTGGAACAAAAGGCTATAGTAGATAATAATAGTATTGAAAATAATTCACCAATAAAAGAGATTGACTTATCTGGTGAAAAGAAAGAAAAAAGAGAAATAATTCCTTATAAAAAAAGAGTAAAAATTTTTGAAAAAGAGTTTTTAAATGCAGATGCTAATAAATATACCTTATATCTAACAACCATCAAACCAGAAGAATTATCGTGGTATAGAAAAAGATTTGCTTTAGCGCCATCTCATTTTGTAAAAACACAAGCAGATAAAACAAAAATATATTTTGGTATCTTTGACACAAAAGAAGAGGCTTTACAAAAAGTAGATTATTTGCATCCTAAGATATTTGAATCAAATCCTACTCCTATATTAATAGGAAGTGTTAGATGAAAAGAATTTTAGATAAATTTGAAAGACCAAAAATTAAAAATCTTGGTAAATTTATTGATACTAGTTCATCTAATACAACTATTATCTTAAGTTTCTTTGCTCTTGTTTTCTTTATAACTTCATATTTATTTTTCAAAGAACATAAAACAAAACTTTTAGAACAAAGGGTTACGGCTTATCATTTAAATATAGATTATTTTAATTCAAAGCTTGAAAAAAATTTAATTAATCATAATGTTTCTCAAATCGAAAAAGAACTACAAAGTTTATACAACACTGGTTTATTTGAATCAATGATTCTTCAAAATAAGAAATATGTTTTTAATAAAAATACTTTAATAAATAATACTGCTGATTTTGATGATAAATCTTGGAATCTAGCAGATGTAATAGTAGATATTAGAAACGGTACAATAAGAAAAATTGAAAACACTTCTTTATATAGGTTTTATCCTTCTGCCAGATTTGATATTGAAGAAGCAGTAAAAATAAGATATCAACTATATAAAAATAGACAAATAAAGAGTTTTGTTACAGAATTAAATTTCTCTAATTTTGATATTGAAAAGAATTATAAACCAAAGAGTTCTTTTATTAGTTTAGATTTTAAATTACCTATTAAAAATGAAACAGTTGAACATGAAATAAAAGTAGATAATGAAACAATAGCAACAATAACTTATAAATTTAATCTAAAAGATTTACATCTTGAAATAAAAGATTTCCTTTTTAATCTAATTATTTTTAATATAGTTATGTTTTTACCTATTTTATTTGTTATAGGTTTTTATCATAGATTCTTATTTAAAAAACATGTTACAAATCCCGTTAATAACTTAAACAAATACTTAGATAGTATTTTAGCTGGTAAATTTTCTATGCTTGATAAAAAAGAGTATGAAGGTACAAAAGAAGTACAAGAACTAAGCAAAAAAGTATCTAAGATATCGGGAAAAATTGCATCATTGAAAAATGAGTTAAATATTAATAAAGAAACTTTAGAATTAAAAGCCTCTACAGATACTTTAACAGGTTTACCAAATAAGAATATTTTTGATTTTGATATTAAAAGTATGTATGTTTCGAGTATATCTGGTTATGTTTTTATTTTAAGAATCGAAAAACTAACTCAAATAAGTGAAAAATACGATTCAAGTTATATTAATAATTTTATTCAAAGTTATGTAAGTGTTGTAAAAAGAGTTATGGCTAGTATTCATAAAACTGATATTAGGTTATATAGATTTTATGGTTCAAAGTTTGCAATTATTGCAAAAAATATTGATATGGAACAAGCTGTTAAATTGTGTGAAAATACAATAGAACAACTTCACACAAACCTAAAAGATATTTATGAAATACCAGATGATTTAGTTCAAATTGCAGGTACTTTTTTTGATATTTATGGAAGTGTTGATTCTTTATTAAAATCTACTGATAAAGCTTATGATATATCAAAGAAAAAAGGTAAAAACAATTATCATATAATTGCAGAAGAAGAGTTAGAAAAGAACTTTACACAATTAGACTCAAATGTTGTTGATATCATAGATAGAGCAGAATTTACTTTAGATTTTGTTTTAGACTCATATTCATTTGATGAGCCAGATAAAGTAATAATGAATGAAGCTGCTCCACAATTATATACTCGTGAAAATGAGAAATTACCAATAGGTTCATTTATATCTGTTGCAGAAAAACTTCAAATAGCTCATAAGTTTGATAAGCTTGTTATTGCAAAAACTATTGCTCATATAAGAGGAAATGATTTAGAACATGCAGTTGCTATTAATCTTTCTATGAGTTCAATAAATGATCAAAGTTTTATGCAATGGCTTGAAACAGTACTTCAAGCAAATAAAGATATCCTTGATAAAATAGTATTTAGTATAACTTCATATACAGCATATCTAAATAAAGAAACTTTTGTTATGTTTGTAAGAAATATACATGATATTGGAGCAAACATCATTCTTAAAAGATATAAAACTGATGAATATCCATTAGAAGAATTAGAAGGTTTACAAATAGATTATTTAAGAATGCATCAAGATTATACAACAAACTTTGCCAATGATATGGTTAAAAAACATAAAGTTAAAAATATTCTAATTTTTGCAGAGTTAAATAATATTCATGTAATTGCTGATAGTGTTAAGTTAGAATCAGATTATGATTTATTAGAACGATTAGGCACATATGCTACAAGTAGATAGGAAAAATAATGTATAAATATTTATTAATTTTTGTTTTAACTTTTTTCACTGGATGTTTTAGTAATAAAAATCTTTCTGTTGATGTAGAAAAAAAAGATGAAAGAAATAGTACAAAAAGAGTTTATAAAGATATCTCTAAAGACGCGATTTTTGAAGCTGCAAAAAGAACATTTATTTTAACTGGTGGATTAGAATTTAGAATAGATTCGTACAGAGATTCCATAATTGTTTCAAAAACAAAACTTTCTCATTATCCTTTTTATACAAATGTTTCAGAAGATAGATGGCAAATTTCTATTGAAGAGAAAGATAACTCTTCTTATGTAAAAGTTTTAGCAAAAAGAATAAATAATTTTGATGACAAAAATCCTATATATTTAAGTAGTAGTTTACATGAACTTTTATTTGATAGAATAGATTTTTATTTAGGATTAAAAGATAACTGGAGTAGTTGTTTAGTTGATTTTTCTTTAGATGATGCTCTTTGTGATATTATTGATTTAAAATTTTATTCAAACCCTACCAAAGAAGATGTTTTAAAAAATATTTATATTTCACAAAGAAAACCTAGTAAAAAACTAATTGATACAAAAGATATTCTACTTGATGATATTTCTTTTTCAGTTGATGAACAATCTGAAGATATTTTATCACAAGAAGATAATATTGATACAAGCTCAGAGACAAGAGAATTTGATGCAGAAATTTTAGAACTAGATAAAAAAATTAATAGAAATTTAGATAAAACTTTAGATAAAATAGATGATAGCCTTGAGGATAAAGAAGAAGCAAATGAGAGTAATAAATAAACTTTTACTTTTTTTTATTTTGAGTGTCTCTTTAAATGCAAACACCTTTGAAGAAGCAGAAAAATATCTAAATGAAAAGAACTATTCAAAAGCCTTAGAACTATTTACTGATTTAGCTTTGCACGAAGAGAATGCAAAAGCACAATATAATCTTGGAGTCATGAACTATAACGGACTTGGAACTAAACAGAATAAAGAACTTGCTTTTTTTTGGTATGAACAAGCCTCAACTAATGGAAACTTAGAAGCTACAAATAATTTAGCTTATATGTATTCAATTGGTGAAGTCGTAGAAAAAAATATAAAAAAAGCAAGAGAGTTATATGAACAAGCTGCAAATGAAGGTTATGCCTTAGCTCAATTAAATACTGCTATGTTTTATGAAAAAAACCCAACAAAAGAAAATCTAAAAAAAGCATTTAATTACTATGAAATGTCTGCAAAGCAAGGAGTTATAATGGCTCAAAATAATCTTGCTTCTATGTATTATTATGGAAAAGGTGTTAAAAAAGATATAGAAAAAGCTTTTTATTGGTACACAAAAGCTTCAAATGCCAATAATGAAGTAGCCTCTTATAATTTATCTATGATGTATCTAACAGGTGAATATGTACAAAGAGACTATGAAGTGGCAGTTTCTTTACTAGAAAAGTCTGTAAAAAAAGATTATAAAGTAGCAATTTTAAAACTTGCCGATATTTATCGAATAGGAAGTGTAGTAAGCCAAGATTATAAAAGAGCATTTTCTTTATATGAACAAGCTGCTAAGCAAAATAGCTTAAAAGCAATGTATTATCTTGGATTATTTTATTACAAAGGTTATGGCGTACTAAAGGATCTTGGTAAAGCAAAGCTATGGATGAAAAGAGCGGCTGATAGAGGACATGAAAGGTCAAAGAATTTTCTTGAGTTACATAAAATGTAATTAAAAGGTTTTTAAAGACTTTTTATATATAATTCCTATCTTTTTTGACCCCGTCGTCTAGTGGCCAAGGACGTCAGGATTTCCTCCTGAAGACGGATGTTCGAATCATCCTGGGGTCGCCAACTATTTTATGGGTTTTCTAGCTAATTTAAGTTTTAATAAAACTTATTGTTTCCCACCTATTTCCCACTTAGAATGGAATTTCTTGTTCTAATAAATATTCTTCATAAACTTCAAAAAAATCTTTTTTTTCAGGTTCTACAGAAGCATTTAATTGAATATCAAACTTACTTGTATCTATATCGTTTATTTTTTTGATTTGTTCTAGAGGGATATTTAATAGTTCCTTATTTTCATAAGGGGATATAACTCTTTTAAGTTTTTCATATTTTTTCTCTATCTTTCCATCTTCAAAAAAAGTATTGTAGAAAATAAAATCATTTTTTACTAAAGTTGATAATAGTATAAAAAACTCATGTTCTTTTGTACTAAAAATAGTATAAAACTCATGGAACTCTTTTGAAATAAATAATGTAGAATAATTTATTTCTTCTGCAATCTTTACAAGAGTAGCATGATAATCAAATAATAATACTAAAAAATCATCTTTAGCTGATAATCTCTCTAACTGGATAATTTCTTTTTTATATCTTGATAAAAAATCTAAGTAGAGTTTTTCGTTGTATGGGTTTTGTATAAAGTCAAATTGCAATGAAGTATATTTGTGAATTAATTCAGGTTCAACTAATGCAAAAAAATCATATTTAGATACAGTTTTTTTTTCTAAAAATTCTTCTAAATCATTACGACTGAAATATTTTTCAAGTAATTCAATAATTGGTCTATTTTCTTTTCTCCATTTTCCTACACCTTGTGGAGTCATTAAAAGTATCTTTGAAATTAATGTATTTGTTAACATTTAAGTTCCTAAATGAAATATTATTTCAATATTCTATAAAAAAAGAGCTTAAAAACAATAAAATAGAAATAATTTAATAAAATAAAAAGGTAAACAATATTACAATTTTATTAAATATTTTATAATAATAAGTTGCTAATAAAATATTATTTCAAAATGAAAGGAAAATGATATGACACTAGAAGAATTAAATTTAATGCTTGAACCTAAACTTAAAAATAAAATTTGTTTAAACCAAAGTCAAGTAAGTGATTTATTAGGCGTATCTCCCAGTACACTTAGTAATTGGAGAGCAGAAGGGGTTTCTCTTGCATATATGAAAGTAGGAAAAGGAACTAAGAATCGTATTTTATATAACAAAGTAAAGCTATTAGAATTTTTAAATAGTTCTGAGAATAATATAAAAGTAATTTAGACATCCACTTTTTTAAGAGTTTTGCCGAACGTCAAAAAAGTGGACTATCCCGTGTTTAGGACTTCTGCATTATAGTCTGTAAGTCCTTATGTATTATTGAAAATGTATAAAGGATTAATCATTGAAAATACGTGTTAAAAAGAAAGAAAGACAGTATGGACAAGTACATCATAATTTAGTATTTCATCCTAAAGTATCATTACAAGCAAAAGGTTTAGGAGCCTTATTTGAGTGTTATAGTGATGATTTTGAAGTAAGTATGGCTAGTTTAGAAATACATACTGGTTTACATAGAGATACAATTAGAAAGTATCTAAAAGAACTAGAAAAATACTTTTTTCTATTTAGAGTTCAGGTTATTAGAAATTGTAAGATGATTTGGTTTTTTGATTCTGAAAATTTAGAAATTAATTTTCTTATAGATGAGATAGAAAAGATACAAAAGAACCAAAAAATAAGATTTATCACCGCATATGAAATTTTCGCACCCGAAAAAATCGGCACCGAGAAATTAGCTACATATAATAATACTACTAATAGCACCCCTAACTTATCCAATTTAGATTATTTTCAAATGATGTATGAAGTACAACAACATAAAGAAAAAAAAGGGGGAAGTAGTAGTGATTACTATACTTCTAAAAATGGTTCTAAAAAGAAAAAACAGTTGACTTACAGTCCAAGAAAAATTAAACAAGATGAAATTGAGTTTTAAAGGTTGAATTATGAAGATATTTATTTTATACACAATGTTTGAAAAATTAATTTCATATTCAAACAGTTATGAGAGTGCATTAAAATCAGTTGGTTTAATAGATGAATTAGTAGTAAAAGTCATAGAAAAGGAAATATAAGATGGTAGTTAATTATTCACAATTTACAAAATTTGAACTTATATGTCGTGTGAAAGAGTTAGAAGTTTTATTAATAGATTTAAGAGATAAGTATGAGGAGATATTTAAAGAATATTTTGGAGAGACAGATGAATTTATAGAAAGTACATTTGCTGAAATGATGATAAATAATACTCTTTTCAAAGGGAAAATAGTAGATGGAAAACTTTCTATTGAGCGAGAACTAGGATTGAATGATGATTAATTTATTTCACTTAATAAATGGAATTTTTGAAAAAGCCACACAACAAATTACAAGGGGTATTTATGATGTAGGTGCTTCAATATTTAATAATGAGTTTTTTACAAGTGTATTCGCATTATTTATTCTTTATGTAGGCTTTTTGATCGCTTTTAGAAAAATACAAACAGAAGAACTAGCATATAAATTAGTTTGGACTATTTGTATATTCTCATTAGTTAAAGCATTTATGTATGATAGATATTATTACGAAATGTTAGTTTCCTTTTTAAACTTACCAATGTCGATATTTACAGAAATGATTTCAAGGGTTGTTCATTCAGCTAATAGTGATGCAGATATTGCTACTTTGATAAATGTTTTATATACGGCATCAGATAATCTTACTGAAACAATTTTAAAAGAGGCTGGCTGGTCTAATATAAGTGCTTATATTTATGGCTTTGTTGTTTGGGTTACTTCAACATTCTTAATTCTTATTATTTTACTAACAACAGTATTTAGTACATTTTTAGCTAAAGTCATTTTAGCTTTAGGAACTTTTATTGTTCCATTTATGCTTATTAAAAAGACAGAGTATATTTTCTATAGTTGGTGCAAGCTCTATATATCTGTTTCTCTTTATGTACCTTTTACAGTTTTATTTGGTCTTGTTGCAATTGAAACTGCAAATTTGACAATGAATATTTCAAAAACATTAGAGACTGACTTTAATAATAATATTCAATTAATTTTAGCCTTAGTGGTAGCACAAGCATTAACAATAGTTGCAATTTTTAAAATACCAAATATTATAAATCAAATTATAGGAAGTTCAAATGAGGGAAGTTCATTAACAAGTGGAGTAGGAACTGTATCAGCAGGAGCAACAGCAGTAGGAGCATTTTCTAAGTTTACAGGATTAAATTTTGTTAGTAAAGCTGCTCAATCAGGTGTAAGTAAAGCAAGTAGTTCAGTAGCTAAAAAGTCTGCTGAAAAATGGAATGATATTAGAGTAAAAGGTGGCAAGTGATGAGTAAATATTTATCTATGAATAAAAAAAAGATGATTGATGAAATAAAAGAGTATCAAAAAATGTTAAGGGAAGTACTTGATTTATATATTATGCTTCAAGAAATATATGTGAATGAAAAAGGAGGAAGGCTTGAAGATACTGAGGACATCGAAGAAAAACTAGAAGAAGATATTGAACAAATGAGTCTATTAACTAAAACATCTGAAAAGAAAAATAATAAAAGCTAAAAGAAGAGATTAAATTTCGCGAGCGAAAATAAAAAAGGAAATATTATGAAGAAAACAATTCTAAGTTTTAAAACAGTTATGCCAATACTTGATTCATATGGAGATAAATTTAAAAAAGAAGAAATAGAAGGTAAGACAATAAGAGCAACATTAGATTTTCTAGGATGGGGCAAATCTAAGAATTTATTTTTACTTTTTTCTACAAAAGATAAAAAGTTCAAAACCTTTGTTTTTCATCCACAGTATTCTACAAGAGATAAAAGCTTTTCGTTCAGAGATGAGGAACTTATAGGAGAAGAGTTTGAATTAAAAATGAAGATATCTAAAAGCTACTATTTAGATCTTGAATTTGCAAAATTAATAAAAGAAAATGAAAGGAGTACTTCCCCTTTTTTATAATATAAATTGAAAGCTTTATGCTTCAATTTTTAACCATATCCTGATAAGGTGCTAGTATGCAAACTATACCCTTTCGGGATTTAAATTTAAAATCTACCCACAAGGGCTTAGATTTCTTATAAAAAGGGGAGGGATTTTATATGGAACAAGAAGAAAACTTATTAGAACAAAAATTAAAAAGTACTCCAAAGCAAAAAGAGAAAATATTTAAATTAAAAGAAGAAAAAAACTTTAATAGTAGTTATTCAAATAGTAGTGGTAAAAGTAAATATACAAGTGGAAATGTATCTATTTATAAATCATCTTTTCATAGTCAAAAAGCAACTAAACATTCGTTAGAACATATGGAAAGAGAAAGTAAAGTTACATATCTTTTAGAACATGATTCTAGTGTCAATGATAATAAAATATATGAAGATATAGAAAAGTTTAAAAAAGAAGCTCCACAAATTTATAAAGAAAAAATTGGTCAAAAAATGCAGGCGACATCAAAAGCTAATTTAATAAAAGAAGCCGTACTTAATGTAAAGCCTGATAGTACACTTGGAGATATAGAAAGAACATTTAAAAACTTAAATGAAGAGTTTGGAGGACATTATATTTTAGCTAGTTCTATTCATAGAGATGAAGGCGTTTTTATTGATACAAAATATGATTTAAGAGACTTAGAATATGTTTCAAGTAATTTATCATGGAAATTAAGAGATACAGGCATAGATGTTACAGGTGAAGTAATTGATTTCGCACCCAATCGGAATATATATTTTAATAGTGAAAATAGTAATTGGTACTTTGATAAGGAGTTTAAAAATAAAGCAGATACTTCAAAATTCCAAAAAAAAATCAATTATCATGCTCATGTTTTATATTCTAATTTTGATAAGCAAACTGGAAAAACTGCAAGGCTTGATAGAACTGATTTAAGAAATCTTCAAACAATAGTAGCAGATTCTTTAGGGATGAGAAGAGGGCAAAGATATTCTAAAACTAAGAGAATGAATCATTGGCAGTTAAAAAGAGCTATTGACTCAAAAAGAACTTCTAACTTAAAAACTAAAGAATCACTAGCTAGATTAAAAGATTTAAAAAATCAAGTAAATGTAATAAGACAAGAACTGGAAGAAAATAAGTTTGATAGAAATAGCTATGCAGTTTTAGAGCAATTAAAAAAAGATTTAACGAAAGAGATTAAAAATAAAGAATTAACAATTAACGAACTGAGAAATAGGTTAGATGAATATAGAGTAGAAAATGAAAAGAGAAGAACTTCTATTGATGGAACAATACTTACAAAAACTGTAAAAGTAAAAGAAGGATTATTAAAATCTAAAGAGGTTAGAATTTATGATAATTTATCTGTTGAAGGCTATGTATTAAAAGCAAAACAGAAACAAAATAAGTTAGTATCTGAAAATGAAGACTTAAAACAAGAGAATAAAAAGCTTAATGATTTTGTGTATGAGTTAAGGCATCATTTTAAAGTATTTGAGTTAGATAAATTAAAAGAATCAATTAAAAGTAAAATACCAAAAGTTGATAAAAAAATAAATAATAAGAATAAATCTTTAAATAATGGCTATGAGCGTTAATAATAATTTTGTTAAAATAATAAAAGTAAAGATATATTCTTGATTTTATTATGATAATAAAATTTCGCCAGCGAAATATCTAACTAATTATACAACTTAAAAGCTAACATTTAAAAAAGGGAAGTGATGTTTAAAACTATTGCAATTTTATTAGATTATGCGATTTGGTATTCAACTATTAATGACTATCTTTATAATTTATTAGTAGCTCCTTATATGCATGAACCTTTTTTAAAGCAGTATTTATTAAATGTTTTGATTTTCTCTGCTATTGGATTATTTATATTTTTTAAAGTGAAGAAACTATTAGATTTTATCGCGTATGGAATATTAATTATTATATTTAAATTTAGAGAAGAAAAGTAAAAGGAAAAATGGATGAAAAGAATATTAGGAATTATTGGAGTGTCAGTACTTTTAGTTGGATGTGGAAATCCCAAAGAGGCAAATAATGAGAATTTTGAAAAGGTTGTTAATAAGTATTTATTAGAGAAAAAAGATAACTTAACTTGTACAAAAGTAGGAACAAGATTCCCAATAAAAGATGATTTTGGTATTTATGGAAATACATATAAAAAGTTTGTAGATTCTGGACTGATGAAAGTTGATGCAGAAGAGTATGAAACAAAAGACTTTCTAAGTGGAGAAATGAAAAAAAAGTATAAGAATTCATATGATTTAACAGAAAAAGGGAAAGAACATTTAAATAATGGGAAGTTTTGTTTTGGTACACCTGTAGTAACTAAAGTTATAAGTTTTACAGAACCAACTGCATTTATGGATAGAACAGTTAGTGAAATTAAATATACTTATAAATTAAATGATTTACCTAAATGGTTTAATTACAATGAAGATAGAAAAGGTAAGTTATTAGTGTTCTTGACTAATGAAGGTTGGGAGTATAAATAGATAAAAAGACTAAAAAAATCATTTAGTGATATAAATTTCAATTTAGTGATATTAGAATTTAGAAATATCACTAAATGAATGAAGAAAAATATTTTAAATAAAATTTCGCTGGCGAAAACATCTGATTGTTATTTACCTATAAATTATCGAGATATTGCCTTAAAATTTCTTTTGCTTCATAATAGTCAACGATTTCATCATTAAAAATTATTTTATAACCACCATGCTCTTCATGATATTTACCTGTTGAACTAATATTTCTCTCATGATTTAAGTCTGTATCAATATTAAATTTTTCAATTAAAGCATTAAATACTTCTTCTGTCATATTGTCAAGTTGAGTAGAAGAAAATACATAACCAGATTCTTCTTTACTATCAATAACATATCCTTGAGTTTCTAAGCAGTTTATAAAGATTTCAAATCCATCTTTTGTAAAAGCATCAAAGTGCTCTTTATTTAAATCATTCATTTTATTTTCCTTGTAAAAGTTCATTTATTTTTTTGTTAAATTCTTGTTTTGTTGATAAGTAATTAAATAAATATATTTGTGGATGTATAGTTTTCAATTTGCTATATCGTAATAAACTTTTTTTAAATATTAATTTTTTTAGATATTTTGATAGAGTAGTATCCTTTATTAATCTATCAACTGTCGCATTAATTAATTCATATTTTGAGTAGATAATTATTAAATAATAGAATGGGATATATAAAATAATTAAAAGAACAGGTAATAAAAAGCTTTTTAATGTACTTACTAAAAAGAAGTGAGTAGGATTATCTAATAATTCATTTATCGTGAAATATAATAAAAATCCTCCAAGTATTGATAATGTTGTATTTAATACTTTTTCATTAAGTTCAGAGCCTTCTTTAGATGGCCCTAGTTTTACTGCTGCTTGCATACCAACAATTAAAGTTGCTAAGGTAACTACACATAGTTCTACAATATAGTTAAAAGAATAAAAATTAACAATAAACTGAAAAATTGTAAGAATTTTAATATTATCCATAATGATTTTCTTTAAAAAATTATCTTTTGCAACTATTGCTCTATGATTTAGAATTAGTGCAAATGCAGTTAAAGACCAAATAATTGTATCTTTTAAAAGATATAGTTCCCAATAACCAATTTTAGCTAATAAAATAACCTCTAAAGATATGTATAAAGTAAATAATAAAATAGTGATAAAAATAGGTTTTGCAAAAAGTGTTCTAAGTAATAATTTAGTTTGATTAATTATTCCTCTATCTTCATCTTTATACAATGCATATGATAGAGCAAATATAATAATTGTAAGTGTTGCAAGTTCTCTATTATTGATATCCATTTTAATCCTTATATTACCTAATTATATAAGAATTTTAGAAATATTTATAATATATTGCAACTTGTAATATTTAATAAATCATTTAAATTAAATATCATAAGGAATAAGAATGAAGCTAACAACAGAAATTGAGTGTCCTAAATGTAAAAAAAAATTAAGATAAAAATTGAAGAAATGGTACCTAATATAAGTAAAAACTGTAATTCAGAGATTATTTTAATTCCTAATGATGGTAGAAAAATATAGAAATCATTTGATAATTTTGAAAAATCTATGAAAAAAAAGTTTAGATAAGAGATTATACAAAATTAAATTTTTATTAATACAGTATAAATGCAATATGAGGCTATTGTAAAAGCACTAAGAGAAGTTACTGTAAGAATTATTGAAATGGCATTTGATATATTACCTTTTGTGATTTTTTGATTACTATAAAATGCTTGTGTAAAATATGTTGTACCATAGGCACATGCTGAGAATAGAACACCTAGTACAAATATTAGAAGTGGAGTTGAAAGTGCATTTACATATATTTTTTCATTTTTCCCAATCAAGTTTGATATTAGAGTTAACATACTTATTGCTGCACCAGCATTAATAAAAAGAGCAGTTTTCATAGCATTTTGTCCACTTTGAATAACAGATTTTAGCATTTCAATAGATATATTTGATTGGTGTTGTAATCTTTCTTTTAGTAAATTATCTTTTTTTTCATTAGGAATTTGTTTGTTTGAATAGTCTATATAGTCTAGTAAATCATCTACATTAACAGATATTTGATTGTTTTCTTTTAAATTTATAAGCTCTTCTCGTAGTTTAGTAATTTGTTCAGTTTGTTTCATTTTATTTTTTTCCTTAATTTTAGTAAAGATATAGATTAATTCTTGATTGAGTGTTATCCCATTGACAATTAATAAATATTTTATTATAATTTTATTACAACATTTCTATCACAGAGTACATAGTTTATGTATTTGATGACAGAAATGTCTTCTAGTAGTGAAGAGGGGTTACGATAGTCTGCGTTAGTTTACCCGTGGAGGTTTAAAGATATATCGTCTCTCTTCCAATTTAATCAATACTGTAAAAAGAAACTACTAATTCATTCTCATTTTCAGATTTCAATATAATATTATGTTCTTTATCTCTGTTTTTATAATTAATTACAATATTATCAGGATTTGTTACACCTACACTATTTAGTTTTAAGCCTCTTTGTATGATTAAATCCATATTTAGTATATCACTTAAAGTAATTCTTCCAGGGCATTCATTACAATAGTGTTTTTCTAATATATGTTGAAAACCTGCTCCAGTATGCCCTTTTCTTAATATTATTTTCATATCTTTTATATAGAAAGTTGCATTTTTAGTGACATTATTAATAAAGTTGATCATAATTTGTTGATTAGGCGTGAACTTTTTCTTTTTCTTTTTTCTTTTAGTTACTTCTATAGAAAGTTCTCTTTTTAATTTTGCTAATCTTTGTTGATACAATTGACTCACTAAATACCTTTATTCCATATTGAAAAATGATTTTATCATATATTATATAAATCCTTAACTGCTTCTCTCCCACTATCAGGACTCAATTTAGCATATCTCAAAGTCATTTTTATATCTTTGTGATTCATAAGCTTTTGAATCGTAAAGATAGGAGTTCCATTTATTGCTAAATGACTTGCAAATGTATGTCTTAGTGTATGAAATACTATTTTATTCTTTCTATCATTTTCTTCTACATCTTTATTGAACAAACTATCAAGTAATGCCCTTAATCTTCTCTCAGGATTTGAAATAAAGAGTTTATTTTTAATATCATGGTTTATGATGTAGTTCTCAAGTAATTGGCTTAATTCCTCTGTTAAAAAAGCTTTATAAGTACTTTTATTTTTAAAGTCTTTAAGTGTTAATAGTTCATGGGTAAAATCAATATCATTTTTTTGTATGTTTAATATTGATGATAGTCTAGCACCAGTATTCAATGCTATTTTATATATTAGATATAAAACATCATCATTCTTTGAACTTTCAAATAAAGTATTTATCTCTTCTTTTGATAAAAACCTTTCCCTTGCATTATCTATTGAAAAAAGTTTAACATATTTTGATACATCATTTTTAATGAAGTCATTCTTTACTCCATATTTGATAATTGTTTTAAATAGGTTTAGTATATTGTTAATTGTCTTTTCTGCAAGTTTTTTGTTATCTTTAGAGTAGGTTATATTTTGTAGATACTTTGAAAAGCTATCAATATTTGTTTTATTCAAATTGTCGATATCTATTTCATTGAAAAATACTTTGATATATTTGTTATAGTTTGACTTATCTGTTAATGTGCTTCTAGTGTCATTCCTTTGCTCAAAATAAGACTCTGCAATTTTTTCTATACTTAGTATTGATTTTTTCTTTTTCTTTGATATAGCAGGTGGTTCTTCTCCTATTCGTTGCTTTGTAATTATTTCATTTCTTATTTGATTACAATAGTTCTCTCTAAAGCCTTCTGAATATTTTCCAATCTTTTTTTCGACATCTTTTCCATTAGTATCTTTATATCTGATATAATAAGTTTTATCTTTCTTATCATTAGTAAAAGATTCTCTATAAAACACACCACTAAATTTAGTTTGAACTCTCTTTGCTATTCCCACTTATTTCCCACCTAAAATTAATTAATATAGAATAATATAGGTTTTATTGTAAAAAGTCAATTTAATATAAAGCCTATAAATAGGCTATTTGAGATAGTATTTTAATATTTAAGGATTATTGGAAAATATATTATATAGGGATTTCCTCCTGAAGACGGATGTTCGAATCATCCTGGGGTCGCCAACTATCTAAACATTTTTTGTAACTATAAAAATACACTTTTTTAATAATCTTACAATATTAACTTTTTCATTGATTTGAATCAATGATAATAGATATCAAAACAATTATACTTCCAAATAAACAAAAATCTACCTTTATATTTTAAATAAAAACTAATTTAGATCTTGGATATTATTTTTTGTATTTACAGTATGAAAGCTAAGATAGAAATATTATTAAGATATTAGGCTAAAGGAATATATATGAAATATCCAAAGTTTTTTGACGAGGTTGAAACAATAAATCTACAAGATGATTTATCATTGTTTTTAGGATCTTTAGAAGATGGTTTAGTAGAGTTTAGCTATTTAGATATAGTAAAAACAGCAGGACATTCATGCCCAACTGTTGCCGGGGCTTATATTATGACTCTTGTTGCATTAAAAGAATTATATGAAAATGAAATTCCTAAAAGAGGAGAAATTTATGTCAGTTTTAAAGAGGATTCAAGGGAAGGTACAACGGGTGTTATTGCAAATGTAATCACACAAATAACAGGTGCAACAGAAACTTTTGGATTTAAAGGATTAAATGGGAAGTTTAAAAGGTTTGGTTTAATGAAATTTAATGACAATATAACCACAAGTGCAAAGTTTCAAAGACTAGATACAAATAAAACTATTGAAATAATTTATAATCCTAATGTCATTTCATTTAAATCTAGAGTACCAGTATTAATGGAGAAACTCTTAAAAGGAATTGCAACAAATAATGAAAAAAAAGAGTTTGGAGTTTTATGGCAAGAAAGAGTTAAAAATATTTTTGAAAATATTGACAAGGTAATAAAAATAATATGATTGAAAATTCTTTAAATAATTTAATATTAAAAAGGAAATTAAATGCTTAACTACAAATCATTATATTTAAGAATGACACTTATTCATTTAACAGGAATAATACTCTTACCAATAAATGCAATATTTTTTACACAAGAGTATTTCTCTCAAGTAGTTCAGATTATAATTGCTATTGCACTTATATTTCATGAATTAGATGAAAGGAAAAATGGTAATAATCTATCAAAAGAACTTATAAAATTTTTAAAAAATATGGATAAAAAAGATGTGACTTTTAAAATAAATACCTCAATGTCAAGTGAATATTCTGAAATAAAAAATATCATAGAAGAACGCGAAAAGATATTGATTAAAAAAGAGAAAAAAGAAAATGAATTAATAGAAGAAGCAAAAAAAGTAATGCAAAAAGTTAAAGAAGGAACTTATTCAAGTACAATTGTTTCCCAAACCTCAAATATTGCAATAGAAGAGTTTAAAAAAACAGTTAATGACATGATAGATGATACTAAAAAAAATTATTCTATCATAAATTCTGTTTTAGAAGAATACATTAATTATGATTATAGAAATAAGTTAGTATTAAATGGAATAACTGTTGATAGTGAATTAAGTATTTTAGTAAATGCTGTAAATAAATTAAAAGAAGCAATAACACAGATGTTATTAGAAAATAAAAGCACTGGAGTAAATCTTCAATCTTCATCTAAAACTTTATTGACAAATGTAGATAAGTTAAATATATCATCTGATGAATCAGTTAGTAGTTTAAAAGATACTACATCAGTATTAGAAAATGTTACAGTAAATGTATCAAAGATATCAGAGCAAACTATTTCTATGTCAAAATTAGCCAATACTGTTGTAAAATCATCAAAAGATGGTGAAACACTAGCTAATAAAACTAATGTTGCAATGGATGAAATTAATACTCAAGTAAAAGCAATAAATGAGTCAATATCTATTATTGACGATATTGCATTTCAAACTAATATATTGTCACTTAATGCTGCAGTTGAGGCAGCAACTGCAGGAGAAGCTGGAAAAGGTTTTGCAGTAGTAGCACAAGAAGTAAGAAATTTAGCCAATAGATCTACTGAAGCAGCAAAAGAGATAAAAAATTTAGTTGAGTTAGCTAATCAAAAAGCTAATGAAGGTAAAGTTATTGCAAACAATATGATAGAAGGTTATTCTAATCTAAATACGGATATTAGTAAAACCATTGAAATTATAGATAATGTTGCTAATATTTCAGAAGAGCAAAGAAAGGGTGTCATAAAGATAAATGAAGCTATATCTATTTTAGAGAAGCAAATAAAATCAAATAATGAAGTATCAATAGAAGCAAATAATATAGCTATTAAGACATTGGATATAGCTGAAACTATTGTTGCGAAAGCAAATGAAAAAGAGTTTGAAGGTAAAGACTCTATCAAGTGTGAAAAGTGTAGTTAAAAAATGGTTATAAATTTATTTATATTAAGTAAATCATATTTAAGCTAATATTTTTATATGAAAGAAAAATATATAAAACTTAATCCTTTTATCACAATGATAGTTTCTGTATTCATTGTTTTAGTATTAGTTATCATTAGTTATAAGTTTTTTATTAAAAGTTTTGAAGATTTAGAAAGTCAACAAAATAGAAAAAACATATCTTCAATCTTAGATATTATGAATAAAAAACTTTCTTATATAGATGCAATAATTAATGATTATTCTAAATGGGATGACACTTATAATTTTATAAATAATAAAAATGATGAATATATTTATGAAAACTTTAGAGAAGGTACAAATACTCTTGAAGACTTAAAAATAGACTTTCTTATATTTACTAATTTAAAAAATGAAATAATCTTTACTTCAACAATAAATAATAAGTATTATAAAGATAATAAACATCTAGTAGATAATATTTTAGATGAATATTTGCAGAGTAAAGAATTTGTGACTATTTATAAAGAGAATATTAAAGACAATAAGGACTTAAGTAATAACAAGTTTTATTTAGTAAAACGAGCTATTTCAAATAGTGATAATAGTGCAAAAATCAATGGATATATATATGCAGGAAAATTAATCTCTGATTCTACTTTTAATAGTATAAAAAATATTTTTAATGATGTGAAAATCAATGAAGATACTTATTTAAACAATGACTTTACTTTGCACACTCAATACTTAAAAAATGTTAAAGTAAAAGTAGCAGTAAATGACTCTTGTTCTTGTTTAGAAAATACTATTCAAATTTATGATCATGAAAATAATTATTCTATGTCACTAATAACCCAAAATAAAAGAGTTTTAATACAAGAAGGTAAAAGCACAATCTTTTATTATAATTTGATTATTTCTATTTTTGTATTTATTGTATTGTTTTTAATCTTTAGAAATCAAAGACTTTTACAAACTTATAATAAAGAACTTGAAAGCAAAGTAAATGAAGCCATTAGTACTCTTAGAGAAAAAGATAAACTTCTTTTTCAACAATCTAAATTAGCCTCAATGGGTGAGATGCTAGGAAATATTGCCCATCAATGGAGACAGCCTTTAAATGTATTAAGTCTTTTGATACAAAAGGTTGAAATCAAGTATCAGACAAATAGTTTAGATGAAAAAACTTTAAGTGAAATAGTTGATAAAAGTAAACTACTTACAAATAATATGTCTGAAACAATTGAAGATTTTATGAACTTTTTTAATCCAAAACAAAATGATGAACTTTTTATTATAGATGATATTTTAGAAAAGACATTAAATCTTTTTTATGCAAGAAATAATATTTGTAAATTAAATATTTTCAATAATTTAACTTCAAAGAATAAATTAAAAGGTTCAAAAAATGCTCTTATTCAAGTTATATTAAACCTTTTAAGTAATGCCTTTGATAGTATGAAAGATAAAAAAGAGTGTAAAATAGATTTAATTTTAAAAGAAGACGATAAAAATTTATATATCTTAGTTAAAGATTATGGTTTAGGAATAGAAAAAGAAATTATAGAAAGAATATTTGAACCATATTTTACAACTAAATTTAAATCACAAGGAATAGGTATAGGTCTATATATGAGTAAGATGGTTATTGAAGAAAATATGAAAGGTTCTATTATCGCACAAAATGATAACGATGGGGCTACTTTTAAAATAACTATACCTTATAACTAAAGTCTTTAAAAGTAACATAAATATATAATATAAACAATCTCATTATAGGAAGTAAGAACTATGGCAAAAGTACTTTATGTTGAAGATAATAGTGAAGTTTCAGAAATAATGAAAGATATGTTAGAAGCTTTTTTTGAAGAAGTTTATGTTGCAAAAGATGGAATAGAGGGATTAGAACTTTATAAAAAGTATAAACCTGAATTAGTTATTAGTGACATATTAATGCCTAGAATGAATGGAATAAATCTAGCTAAAGAAATTCGGAAAATAAATAAAGATGCAAAAATTGTATTAATAACTGCGGACAATGATGAGAATTACTATTTAGAAGCAAAAAAATTAGGGGTATTAGGTTATTTTAGAAAGCCTTTTGATTTTGCAGAACTTCAATATCTTTTTAATAATTTGTAATGAGATTTTATTTTTATAAATTAAGTCTTTAGTTAACTCTTATTATAAATCTTCCATAAACTCTACACAAAACTATGATAAAATAATCCAAATTATAAAATTGGAGTTTTTTTAATGCAAAATAAAAAAGTAGTTTTAGTCTCGATAGTTGCTTTATTGGCACTATTTTTTGTTGCTGGATATGTTTATAAAAATAAACAATCTGAAGAGTATAAAAATATTTCAGAAAATCAAGCTTTAGTTTTCCAAAGACCTTATTCTATAGTAATTGGAAATAAAGATGCCAAACTTCAGCTAGTAGAATTCTTTGATCCAGCTTGTGGAACTTGTGCATATTTTCATCCTCATGTAAAAGAGATAATGAAAGAGCATGAAGGGAAAATCAAATTAGTTTTAAGATATGCACCATTTCATCAAAATTCAAACTATGCTGTAAAGATGCTTGAAGGAGCAAGAGAACAAGGTATGTTCATGGAAACTTTAGAGTTTATGTTTGCTACTCAAACTTATTGGATAAAAAACCATGTTGTTCAACCAAAACAGTTATGGGCTTTATTAGCAAACGTAAAAGGTTTAGATATGGAAAAAATGACTGAGTTTATGAATAATAACAAAACAGCTGATGAAAGAATTGCACAAGATTTAAAAGATGCAGAAACTTTAAAAGCTGATAAAACTCCATCTTATTTTGTAAATGGAAAACCTTTACAAGAGTTTGGATTAGAAAACCTAAAAAAACTTATTAATTCTGAACTTTAATTCTTATTTTAAATACTTTATGATTTTTCATAAAGTATTTAGAAAACTCTTATATCTTCGCCTTTTTAACCCATTTTCAATAAATTTTAGATAATATATTTAAAAAACTATAAACTATGGATTTTTAATGATTGTAAATATTTCTCTACCAGATAATACTAAATACGATATTACTATTGATACTTTAGAAAAACAATATTTTGACAGAAAAGTTGTAATAGTTACAAACCCAACGGTGAGTGGCTTACACTTAGAATATCTAAAAGAAAAAATTTCAGCAAAAGAGTTGTCTGTTGTAACAATCCCTGATGGTGAACAGTATAAACATATGAAAACTATTGAAGATATTTTAGAACACTGTTTTGAACAAAAACTAAATAGAAACTCTTTACTTATTGCCTTTGGTGGTGGTGTTATTGGAGATATGACAGGTTTTGCTGCTTCGATTTATCAAAGAGGAATTGATTTTATTCAAATACCTACGACTTTGCTTTCTCAAGTTGATGCAAGTGTTGGTGGTAAAACAGGAGTTAACAATAAGTTTGGTAAAAACCTAATTGGTTCTTTTCATCAACCAATTGCAGTTAATATTGATCCTCATTTTTTAACAACTTTACCAAAAAGAGAGGTGGGTGCAGGAATTGCAGAGATTGTTAAAATGGCAGTAACATTTAATAAAGATTTCTTTTCTTGGCTTGAAGAAAATGATTTAAATGATAAGGAAAATGTTAAAACAGCTATTGCAAAATCAGTTGAAACTAAAGCTTGGGTTGTGAGTCAAGATGAAAAAGAAAAAGGCTTAAGAGCAGCACTTAACTATGGACATACTTTTGGTCATGTAATTGAAAATGAAACAAACTATAATACTTATTTACATGGTGAAGCTGTTGGTATTGGAATGGTTATGGCAAATGAACTTGCATGTAAAATAGGGTATATGAGTGAAGATGAAGCTTTAAGAGTTAAAAAACTATTAGAAAAATATGATATTCCAACTGACTATAAGATAGAGGATGTGGAAGACTTTTATGAGCATTTCTTTTTAGATAAAAAATCATTAGACAATAAAATAAAATTTATAGTTCCTAAAGGTATTGGAGATTGTGAAATCACAGATGAGATTTCAAAAGATGATGTAATGCAAGTTCTAAAAGGGTTCACAAATTGAAAAATATTTTCAAACTATTATTACTAACTTTAGTTATAACTTTTTCATTTGCACAAGAAAATACAAAAGAAACTGTATCTAACAAGCTTTCTGATATTGAAGCAATAGAAGTAAAAAGATTAAAAGAGATTGAAGAAGAGAAGTTAAAACAAAAAAAAGAAGAAGAAAAACGAGCAAAAGTTACTGAATTAAAAAATAAGATTGATGCAATTGATTCTGAATTAAAAAACAATATTTTATTAAAAAGATATAGCAATTATGATGCATATAGAAGAATTTCTCAAGAACTAGATGATTTAAAAGATAATCTTGAAAGTGTAAATCCAAAAAATGAAGATAAGATTTTTCAATTAAACAATAAAATTAGAATTAAAGAAAATGAGTTAGAATTAATTTCAGAATATAAAGGTTCACCTATTGGAGGACTTATTAATCCACCAGAAATAGAAAGTTATGAATCTATAACAAATCCTTTTGGAATAATAAATGCTCTTTCATATATTAAAAAATTAGAAAATAATAAAAAGCAGTTTTCTTCTATTGAAGAGAGAATTTCAGAGATTACTAATTTACTTGATGAAAAACTATTTGCATATGTTGAACTTTACAATACAGATCCAAAACCAGAGTATAAAGAAGAAATAAACTTCTTAGATAAAGAGAAAAAAGATTTTCATATGGTTCTTGAAATTGTATCTACTACAGAAGAAGTTTATACAAGAAAGATAGAACAAGTAATTTTAGAGACAAAATCACAAATTTCTAATCAAGTTGAAAAGATATTTAATATTGCAATGATTATTGTTTCTTTATTCTTAATTACATTCTTAATAAAACTTGCACTTAAAAAGTATTTTTCTCAAAATGAAAACTATTATATGACAAATAAAGTGATTAACTTTTTTGTTGTTTTCTTTATTATGATGATTATTTTATTCTCATATATTGACAATGTATCTTATGTAGTTACAATCTTAGGTTTTGCATCTGCTGGTATTGCAATTGCACTTAAAGATTGGTTTATGTCTATTTTTGGATGGATGGTAATTGTTACTTCAGGTTCTATACATGTAGGAGATAGAATAAAAGTTACTAGAAATGGTCTTGAAGTAGTTGGGGATGTACTTGATATTTCACTATTTAAAATAACAGTTAGAGAAGATATTACATTAACATCATACAATGTAAATAGAAGAACAGGAAGAATTTTCTTTATTCCAAATAACTATATTTTCTCAGAAATGATAGCAAACTATACTCACTCAGGACTTAGAACTGTTTGGGATGGTATTGATATTACAATTACTTTTGATTCAAACCATAAAAAAGCACAACATATTGCAAAAGAGATTTTAAAACATTATTCAAAAGGTTATACTGATATTACAAGAAAACAGTTATCAAAAATGAGAAGTAAATATCAACTAAGAGCAACAGGTGTTGAACCAAGAGTTTATACTTTTGTTGAGTCATATGGTATTGTAATTTCTTCTTGGTATTTAACAAACTCTTATGCGGCATTAGTACTTAGAAGTACAATGTCTCCTGAAATACTTGAAGCCTTTATGAAAGAGGACGATATTCATATCGCATACCCAACTCAAACTGTTAATTCAAGTACAGGAGTTAGAACTCCACCACTTGATTTGGAGAGCGTATAATTATGCAATTTAGTACAAGTAAACAAAAAGTATATTTTAAAACTTTTGGTTGTAGAACAAATGTTTTTGATACTCAAGTTATGATGAGTAATCTAAAAGATTTTGAAGTTACAACTGATGAAAAGCAAGCAGATATTGTTGTTATAAATTCATGTACAGTTACAAATAGTGCAGATAGTACGGCAAGAGGTTATATTAATTCTTTACAGAAATTAACTAAACCACCAAGAGTTATCTTCACAGGTTGTGGAGTTTGGACAAAGGGTGAAAATCTTTTTAAAGATAATAAAATAGATGCTCTTTTTGGACATAGTGAAAAAGAAAATATTAACGAGCTTCTAAAAAAAGAAGAGAGATTTTTTGATGCTGGGGATTTAGAACATATTGATGACACTATTGTTGAAGAGTTTATCGGTAAAAGTAGGGCATTTATTAAGATACAAGAAGGTTGTGACTTTAGATGTTCATATTGTATTATTCCTTATGTAAGAGGAGATGCAAGAAGCTATAAAGAAGACAAGATTTTAGAGCAAGTTACTACCTTAGCAGCAAATGGTTTTGGTGAGTTTATTTTAACAGGAACAAATGTAGGTTCTTATGGTAAAAAGCAACATACATCTTTAGCAAAACTTTTAAAGAAAATGTCTTTGATAAAAGGTGTTAGAAGAATTAGAATGGGAAGTATAGAACCTATTCAAATTGATGATGAGTTTAAAGAGATAATAAATGAACCTTTTATGGCAAAACATTTACATATTGCACTTCAACATACTTCTAAAACTATGCTAAAAATTATGAATAGAAGAAACAAGGTATTATCTGATTTAGAACTTTTTGAATTTTTAAAAGATAATGGCTATGCATTAGGTACTGATTTTATAGTAGGGCATCCTGGTGAAACTGATGAGTTATGGAAAGAAGCAGTTGAAAATTTACATAGATTTCCTCTTACTCATGTTCATGCCTTTACTTATTCAAAAAGAGATGGAACACCAAGTGCAACTATGAAAGAAGAAGTTCGAGGTGATATCGCAAAAATAAGATATAACGAACTAACTGCTATTATTAAACAAAAGAATTTAGACTTTAGACAAAACAATACAAAACCTTTAGATGTGTTAATCGAATCATATAAAGATGGTAAGTATCATGGACTTGATCAACACTTCAATCAAATAGAGGTTGAAAGTAGTGCAGATTTAGTAGGTGATTGGATTACAATTGAAAACTATGAAGCAAAAGAAGATAAAAATGTGGCAAAATTCTAATAACAAAAAACAAAATAATTTACTAGATAAAAATATCAAGTTGATGGCAATATCTGCCGTTGTATTAATTGTATTATTTTTATATACTTTATATAAAAGTAGTGCACATATAGAGTCTGGTTCATACTACTTTGGAATTATCTTTTTACTATTTTTATTAGTTTTTGCAGTATTTGCAAGAATAAAGCAAGATAAAATTCAAAAGTTTTTAAATAAAAATAGAAAAGAGAATGAAAACAGTTTTTCAACTGAATTAAAACAAGCAAAACAAACATCAGTAGTAAAAGAAGAACAAGAAGAAAACTCTTCTATAAAAGCAGTTAATTCTGATGTTAGTTTCAATGATGTTGCTGGTATTTCTGAAGTAAAAGCTGAACTTGAAGAAATAGTTGACTTTTTAAATAAACCAAGCAAATATTTAAAACATGGAGTTAAACTTCCAAAGGGTGTTTTACTTGTAGGACCTCCGGGAGTTGGAAAAACTTTAATTGCAAGAGCCGTAGCAGGTGAAGCAGATGTGCCATTTTTCTACCAAAGTGGTGCAAGTTTTGTTCAAATATATGTAGGAATGGGCGCTAAAAAAGTTCGTGAACTTTTTATGCAAGCAAAGTTAAATGCTCCTTCTATAGTATTTATAGATGAAATAGATGCAATAGGTAAACAAAGAACTGGGAAAGCAAATGATGAAAGAGAATCAACTTTAAATGAACTTCTAACTCAAATGGATGGTTTTGAAGGTGATTCAGGGGTTATTGTTATTGCTGCAACAAATAAGATTGAAGTTTTAGATGATGCACTTTTAAGAGCAGGAAGATTTGATAGAAGAGTTTTTGTAAACCTACCTAATATAGAAGATAGAAAAAAGATTTTAGAACTATACTTAGATAAAAAGCATTATGAATTTGATCTTGATAGCTTAGCCCATGAAACTTCAGGTTTCTCTTCTGCTGCACTTTCAACTTTAGTTAATGAAGCTTTATTAAATATGATAAAAAGAGAATCAAAAGTTGTAGAACAAATTGATATAGATACAGCAAAAACAAAGATAGAGTTTGGTAAAAAACAAGCCCTTCTTTTAGATGACAAACAAAAAGAGATTTTAGCTATTTATCAAGCAAGTAAAGCTTATATAACAAAATCAAAAGTTTTACTATTTGATGAAAAAGTTTCTATTTTAGACTCTATTTATCCCTCATACAATGAACTATTAGAGAATATAAAAAGATATCTTTGTGGTTCAATTGCTGTTGAAGTTATCAAAAATGAAAAATATGCCATAAATAAAGATGACATTAAAAAAGCCTATAAATTAGCAGAAGATATGAAAGAAGAGTATAAAATGGTTAAAAGCTCTCAAAATATTATTGATGAAGTATCTAACTCTTTAAGATCAACAATTTCTCAAAATGTAAATGAAATAAATAGATTAAAAACATTAATTTTAGAAAATGAGGTAATTTTAGAAGATGACATTTAAATATTTTTCAGGGTTTTCTTTAGAAAATGAAAAAGAGCTTTTTGAAGACTATTTAGTTGAAAATGACTTAACAGTTTCTGGATTTTCTTATGGAGCTATAAAAGCTTTTGAATATGCTTTAACTACAAAGAGAAGAGTTGATTTACTTCAACTTTTTTCACCTGCATTTTTTCAAACTAAAGATGAAAAGTTTAAAAGAACTCAACTAATGTATTACAAAAAAGATGAAGAAACTTATTGTAATACTTTTTTACAAAATGTTTCTTTTCCCTCTAAAGTTAATATGAAAGAGTATCATAAAGAAGGGCATGTACAAGAACTAGAAGAGTTACTTTATTATAAGTGGGATGAAAAAGATTTACAAACTCTTATAGAAAGAGGAACAAAAATAGAAGTATATTTAGGTCAAAAAGATAAAATTATTGATACAACAAATGCAAAAGAATTTTTTGAAAAATTTGCAACAGTTTATTATTTAAAAGAGAAAGGACATATTTTAAAATGAGTAATGAAATAGCAAAAATTGGAATTATTACAACTTCAGATAGAGCCAGTAAAGGTATTTATGAAGATATCTCAGGGAAAGCAATTGAAGAAACTATGAATGATTATTTAACTTCACCTTGGGAACCAGTTTATAGATGTATTGAAGATGATCAAGAAACTATTGAAAATACATTAAAAGAGCTTGTTGATCAAGAAGAGTGTTGTTTAGTAGTTACTACAGGTGGAACAGGACCAGCTAAAAGAGATGTGACTCCAGAAGCAACAGAAGCAGTGTGTGATAGAATGATGCCAGGCTTTGGTGAACTAATGAGAGCTGAGTCTTTAAAGTTTGTACCAACTGCAATTTTATCGAGACAAACAGCCGGACTTAGAGGAAGTTCACTAATAATAAATCTTCCAGGAAAACCAAAATCAATAAGAGAGTGTCTAGATGCAGTATTCCCTGCAGTTCCATATTGTATTGATTTAATGGAAGGTCCATTTTTAGAGTGTAATGAAGAGGTTATGAAACCTTTTAGACCAAAGAAAAAATAGTTATATCTTTCAATAGACACACTTAGATGTGTCTTTGAAAGCTTTTTAATGCTTACCTATAAACTCTGCTTTATTTATATGTTCCACATTTTTATTTGCAATACCTTTAATCTCTAATGATGTTTCTCTTACGTGTTGAGCGACATTAGCATTTTGTTGTGTTAAAGTATCAATTTGGGCAACAGAATCATTTATAAGTGATATACTTTTTTCTTGTTCTTGAGAAGCCTCTACTACTTCTTCAATTAATTTTGTTGTTTTTGATATATTTTCATCAAGTTCTTGGTATCCTACAATCATTTTATCTGCAATTGTTTTACCTTCATCAGCTTTTATAGTAGCAGATTCTACTAAGTTTTTTATCTCTTTTGCTGCTTCAGCAGATCTACTTGCAAGGTTTCTAACTTCTCCTGCAACTACAGAAAAACCTTTTCCTGCTTCTCCAGCTGTAGCTGCTTCAACTGCTGCATTTAATGAAAGAATGTTTGTTTGAAAGGCAATTTGGTCTATTAAGTTAATAGCTTCATGTACAGCATTTGTAGAATCATTTATTTCATTCATGGCAGTTACTGTTTCAGACGCAAGTTTTAATCCTCCTGTAATAGAAGTTTTTACATTTTCACCTTGTAAAGACATAGTTTTTGCAGTTTGAGTATTACCTCTTGTTGTATTAGTTATTTCTTCAATAGCAGCAGAAGTTTCTTCTATAGCTGATACTTGAGAATTAGTAGCTTCAAATAATGAATTTGCATCCTCAAGTAAACCATGGGATTTATCTTTTAATGAAATACTTGTTTTATATTTTGTTCTAAGGTTATTTGTTATTTCTCCTTTTAAAAAGTTGATACCTTTTGCTAACTCTTGAAGTTTACCGCCTTTGAATAAAGTTTCATCAATATCTTTAATATAGTTTTCATTACCATATTCTTTTAATGTATCAGCAATCTCAGTAAGACTTTGATCTAATTTTTCAGTCATTATATTTATTGATTTTGCAATATAGTTTAACTTTTCATTAGATGTTTTTATTACTATTCTATCTGTAGTGTATCCATCAGATAATTTTTCAGTTGAGAGCATTATCTCACCAAATAGAGTCAAGTCTTCAGTTTGTTTAGATTCTATCAAGTGAGATAACTCTAAAATTGTATCAATTACCTCTCTTGTTTCACCTTTACATTTATGATCTATTTTTTCAATAGAGTTTATTTCATCTTTTATGTATTGTTCAATTACTTTGATTGAATCAATTACACCTTGGTTCTTCTTTTTTTTGAGGAAAGATAGCATAATTTATCCTTTATTTTAACGTTTTGTAGAGTTCTTCAGCTTTTTCTATTTCTTTTCTTGTAGGCTTAATTCTTACAGAAATATATCTTTTTTTTCCATTGGCGGAAGTAGAAGGATAAGCTGTAGCATTTACCCAATAGTAGTTTCCATCTTTAGTTTTATTTTTTACAATACCTTTCCAGATTTTACCTGCTTGAATTGTTGACCAAAGATCTTTAAATGCGGCACTTGGCATATCGGGATGTCTTACAATATTGTGGGGTTGACCTATTAATTCCTCCTTTGTGTACCCAGCAATTGTACAAAAGTCTTCATTTGCATAAATAATGATACCTTTTTCATCCGTTTCTGAGACAATCATTGTTTTTTTATCGAGTTCAACTTCATGCATAATTTATCCTTTGAATTGGAATGTAATTAAATTGTATATTTATAGTAATTAAACTTAGATTATATAAAACAATTAATTGTGTTATTATTTAGTAATATAGAATGTAATTTTTGATAAAAAAATTATCTTAAGAACATTTTTGTATAATTATTGAACATTTAGGAGTACTATCAATGAATAAAATATTATATTCTCTAGCTTTATCAATAATTGCTTTTGCTTTAGCTTCAATTAATTTTAATCTGCAACATTCAATTCTAGTTGGAATACTTGTTTTATTAGTTGCTTTATGGACAAATGAGGGTTTACCTTTAGGTGTAGTTTCTTTATTACCAATAATTTTATTTCCTTCTTTTGATATATTAAGCACAAATGAAACCGTATCTAATTATTCAAAATCCATTATTTTTCTATTTTTAGGTGGTTTTATGATTGCAATTGCAACTCAAAAAACTGAATTACATAAATACATAGCAAACAAACTTTTAAGTATTTTTCCAAGTACTACAAGGGGAATAATCTTTTCCTTAGCAGTTACATCTGCTTTTTTAAGTTCGCTTATTTCTAATACTACAACGGCACTTTTACTTATTCCAATTGCAATGTTTTTAACAAATGAAGCAGACTTAAAATTAAGATTTGTTCTTGCTATTGCATACGGAGCAAGTGTGGGGGGAATTGTAACTCCAATTGGAACTCCTCCAAATTTAATTCTTTTAGGATTTTTAGAGCAACACAATATTGAAACAATCTCTTTTGTAAATTGGATTTTCTTAACGGCTCCCTTGGCAGTAATAATGCTTATTCTAATACCTTTTATTTTATCATTAGGTGCAAAAGATATTGTATTAGACAAAGATATAGGAAAAGTTGTTACTTTAACAAGTGAACAAAAAAGATTAGGAACTATTTTACTTACTTTAATAGTTTTACTTTTTGTAAACTCTAAAATTGAACCTTTTTATTCTGGACTTGGAATAAATGAAAAAGGAATATTATTAGGTTATGGTCTTTTAATGTTTGTTCCTAAATTAGGTTTTCTACAATGGGAAGATGCAAGAAAAATACCTTATGAGATAATTTTCTTATTTGGTGCAGGTTTTTCTATTGCAATGGCATTTTCTTCAACAGGCTTAGCTGAACAAATTGCAAGTTATTTATTAGCATTAACTTCTTTCCCTGTTATGTTACTTATTTTATTAGTTGCTGCACTTGTAACTTTTACTACAGAAGTTACTTCAAATACAGCACTTATTTCTATTGCTTTACCAATAATTTATTCTTTAGGTGAAGCAGCCCAAGTTGATATTCAGTTGATTCTTTTTGTAGCTACAATTTGTGCTTCATATGCCTTTATGCTTCCTATTGCAACTCCACCTAATGCTATTGCGATGAGTAGTGGGGCAGTAAAAGTAAAAGATATGGCAAAGTATGGTTTTGTATTTAATTTATTAGGAATTTTGTCAATTACAATAGTTGCGTTAGTTTATTGGCAGTTTATGATTTAAAAGAAGACTCAAAGAGAGTCTTTCTTTTAAAATGTTTCCCATTCATCATTTGAACTTGTATCTTTAAATGATTGGTTTTTTTCTACTTTAGAAGGAGCTTTTTTCGCTTCTGAATGATTAGTTTGTTTAGGTATAGATTCATTATTTTGATTAGAGTTTGTTTTTATCTCTTTTGTAATATCAATATTGTCTTTTCCTTCAAAATCTTTTTTATCAACTTCTGAAACAATCTCTCTTGCTAAAGAAGCTGTATTTGTAGCAATTTCTTGTGTTTCTGTTGCTACAGCTGCATTTTTTTGAGTTTGTTGATCTAGTGAGTTAATAGCATCATTAATTTGAACTATTCCAGTTTCTTGTTCTTTAGAAGCATTAGAAACATCAGAAATAAGTTCAATAGTTTTATCAATGTTTGTATTTAAACTTGTATATCCTTTAATCATATTTCCTGCAATATTTTTACCTTCATTCGCTTTTATATTTGCATTTTCAACTAATTCTTTAATCTCTTTTGCTGCTTCAGCTGATCTTGAAGCTAAATTTCTAACTTCTTGTGCAACTACTGCAAAACCTTTTCCAGCTTCTCCTGCAGTTGCAGCTTCTACTGCTGCATTTAGTGAAAGAATATTTGTCTGGAATGCAATTTGGTCAATTACAGTAATTGCTTCATTAATAGATGTTACTTGATCATTAATATCATCCATAGCTACTGTTGTTTTTGTAGCTAATTCTTGACCTTCACTTGCAGAGTTTGTAACTTGTGTAGCAAACTCTGACATCTCTGCAACTTTTAAGCTTGTAGATTTAACGTTTCCAGTTATTTCTTCTAAGGCAGCAGCTGTTTCTTCTAAGCTTGCAGCAGCTTCATTTGAAGCTTGATTTAAAATATCAACATTTTTTAAAAGTATATTTGAAGATTCATTTACAATAAGACCATTCTTTTTATTTTCAACCAACATTTGAGTAATAGACTCACCTAAAGAATTAACACCTGTTGCTAGTTTTTCTAGGTGTTCTTTAATTCCAGTAGTATTTACTCTACTTTTATAGTTGTAGTTAGAATATTGCGAGAATACTTCTAAAATATTATCAATATTTTTTTCTATATTGTCAGCCATTTTATTTAGAACATCTCTTAGTTCATTTAATGCTGGGTTATTTACCTTCGTTGTTATTCTTTGGTTTAAATCCCCTTGTTCAAACTCTCCTAAAACTTTAATAGCTTCATCAATAATTGCACGGTCTTCTTCAATACCTCTTTGAGCTTTTTTGATATTTTCATTAACAACTTTAGACATAAGACCTATTTCATCGAAGCTATCACTTTCAAGCTCTTTTACATTGTCAGCTTCTCTATTTATATAGTTGAAAAATCCAAGAAGTCCTTCTTGAAAAGATGTTAATCTTTTTACAATAACATTGTTAATGATTAAAATTGTTCCTACAATTACAAAACCTAAAACACCAAGTGATATGGCAATAATTAAATTTCTAATTGCATTTGGAGTAATTAAAACTTCTGCTTCATCAATCTCTGAAAGAATTGCCCACTTAAAGTCTTGACCAATTTTAACTACAGAATATGCAGATAAAACTGGATTATTATTATAATCCATAATAATTTCAGTATTCTCTTTTCCTTCAAGTGCATTTTTAGCTGCAACTGTATCAACTTTTGCTTTATTTGCAAATGATGCTTTAAGTGAATACTCTTTTGGATTTAAGTAACTATCACTTCTCATAAGTAAGTCTTCACCTACAAGATAATCTTCTTGTGATTTACCATATCCTTCTCTAAATTGCATAATAGTATTAATAGCTCTATCACTAATTTGGAATACTAAAATAGCAATTATCTCTCCTTCATCACTAATAGGTGTACCTAAAAACATTGCAGGTGCATTATTGCTTGGTGCATAAGGTTGCATATCTATAAAAGTAGGTCTTTTATTTTCCATTGTTTGTCTATAAACTTTTCCAAGACCACTATGTTTTAAACTTCCATATTTTAAGTTAGCACCATAATCAGACTCTTTTGCTGCTGTATAAATTACATGTGAAGTTTTTGCATCAATTAAAAAGATATCATAATATCCATACTCTTTTAAATAGTATTGTATGAACTCCTCATGTTTTTGTGTTGCATCTTTAATAATAACTGAGTCAATAGGAAATTTACCTTTTTCATCAATATCAAGCATATCATAGGTATTTCTTAAATCATAAATAAGTTCAATAATATTGTAATTTTTTGAAAGTACATTAATATCACCAACTCTTTCTTTAAAAAAACTTGAAATCTGGTTTGATTTTGAATCCCTTGCAGCTGTAAGCATTGCATAGTTTTGGTTTAATAAACTCTCTTTTGCTTCTCTTACAGAAAAAGATGTAAGAATAATAGTTAAAAAACTTAATGAAAAAACTATTAAGATAATAATTTTAGTTTTGATGGTAAATTTTTTTAGCATTTTGTCTCCTGTTACCAATATGTTACTATTATATAATATTTAAATTACACATTTGTTTAAATATTATATATTATAAAATAAATTAAGAAATAAATACTCTTCTATTTTCTTCTTTTTTAATTTCTGAAAAATTGTCTAAATAATCTAAGTAACTAATTAAATATTTTCTACTAATAGGAAACTTTTCTTTAAAATTTGAAATATCAATAAAGCCTTCATTTTTGATTATGTTTTTCATTTCAAGAATGATTTTACTTAAACTTTGTGCATGAATAAAAATATTATGTTGTAATCTTATTACACTTTTTTTAGCGCATAAAGATTTTAAAATATTATCTCCAACTTTTCTATCAATATCAAGCTCATCATAAATATTATATGGAGCTGTAGGAGCAATATCCTCTTCTTCTAATCTTTTTAAGATGATATTTTCAAGTGTTTTTTTGAAATCTTCTTTTACATTTGAACTTTTATATAGTTTTCCATCTTGTATTAAGAATTTTTCTTCTACTAACTCAGTCATTACTGTTTGTATAAAACTTTCACTAGCCCATTTAAGTCTTAGTGCAATAGACGAAACAGAAAGTAGGGCATATTGATTCTTTTTATAAGTTGAGATGATAATATCTTTTATAACTTGTTTTGTCTCTATAGGGTACAAAATAAGTGAATTTTCATCAATAAATACATTTTCTAAACTCTTTGCAAACTCTAAAGCCTTTTCATGACTTAAAGCAAATCTTTGTGCAGATGAAACTAACCCTAGACCTTTTTTATGTGCTTCAAGTAAGATTCTATACGCTTTTTCAATTTCTTCTTTTTCTAAAGCTTCCAAAAGTTGTAGTTTTTGAGTTTTTTTCATGGGATCAATAATTGGATTTAATACAGTTGCTCCTGCAATAGTATCGTTTGATTGTCTGATAATAATCTTCTCTTTATATATTGAAAAAATAGGTTCTAATAATGAAATTTGAGCAAAGCCTTTTGAAACCTCTACTTGTTCTGTAGAATTAAACAATAAAATTTTTGCTTCAACTTTTTTAGTTCCAATAAAGATAGAATAGTTTTGATTATGTTTAATTGTTTTATTTTTTAAACATTTAAAAGAGATATCAATTTTATCAAAGCCTCTTAAAAAACCTTTTTTAGATATTAAAAAACCTTTTTCTATATCTTTTGTATGTACATTGCTTAAGTTTATAGCAGTTCTATTTGAAATATTTGATATTTCAGTATCTTCTCCATGAACTTGAAGCTTTTTTACTTTTGCTTCTTTTTTTATATCACAAATAAAAACTTTTTCATCTTTTTTTAGTGGTTTTCCTAAAACGGTTCCTGTAACAATAGTACCACTTCCTGCTGAAGAAAAGACTCTATCTATATAATATCTAAAGAAGTTTTCTTCTATTTTTGTACTTGCATCAAGTGTAAATAGTTTTTCCTTTAGTTCTTCAATTGAAGACTCATCGTAAATAGAAACTGCTTTTGAAAATAGTATATTGAAATCATACTCTTTTTCAATAAACTCTTCTATTTCTTCTTGATTATTTTTTAATGTAGCTTCATCTACTAAATCTTTTTTAGTAATAGCTAAAATAGCATTCTTAACTCCAAGAAGATTTAAAATTTCAAGGTGTTCAATTGTTTGAGGCATAATTTTTTCTACTGCACTTACAACAATCATGACACTATCAAAAGAAAAAGCTCCTGCAATCATATTTTTCACTAATTTCTCATGTCCTGGAACATCAATAAAGGCAACATTTTTATCACCTTGACTTAAATTTGAAAAACTTAAATCAATGGTAATTCCTCTTTGTTTTTCTTCTTTTGTTGAATCACCTTCATAACCATTTAATGCTTTTATTAATGCAGTTTTACCATGGTCAATATGTCCACAAGTTCCAATAATATAGTTACTCATTTATAATCTGTCCTATTTTTTCAATTAAAATATTTAAATCATCTTCTAAAATTGTTCTAAAATCCAATAAGAACTTTTCATTTTCAATTCTTCCAATGATATTGTTTTTTCTAAATAATTTTTCTATCTTGTTTGGTTTATAATCTTTAAATTCAATATTAAGAGCTATTGTAGGTATTTTTTTATTTGGTGTTGTTCCTCCACCAATTACAGTTTTTGTTTCAATAGTCTCACAAATACAAAAAGAAGATATTTCTGCTTTTACTTTTTTCGCATTTATTTCTAACTCTTCAAGAGGTTTAAAAAGCATTTTAAGTGTAGGAATAGAAGCATACTCTTTTAAAAGAATTGATTTTACATTTTCTTCTAAAATAGCAAGGGTTAATTTATCAACTCTTAACATCCTTAAAAGTTGATTTTTCTTTAATTGTTCAATATATTTTTTCTTTCCAACTATGATTCCAGCTTGAACTGAACCTAATAGTTTATCCCCTGAAAAGCTAAGTAAACTTGGGTTATGTTTCATATAATCTAGTACTGAAGGTTCAGACTCATTTAGTCCATAGGGTAAATCAACTAAATGTCCACTTCCCATATCATAATAGTCAATGATCTCATTTTTTTGTGCAACTTCAATAATATCTTTAAAAGATACCTCTTGAGAAAAACCTTCAATAGAGTAGTTTGACTTATGTACTTTCATTAACATTGAAGTATTTTCATTTATTGCGTTTTCATAATCTCTTAGGTGAGTTTTATTTGTAGTTCCAATCTCTTTTAAAATAGCTCCACTATTACTCATAACATCAGGAACTCTAAAACTTCCACCTATCTCTACAAGTTCGCCTCTACTTACTGCTACTTCTTTTCCTTTTGCAAAAGTATTAAGGATTAAAAAAACGGCACTAGCGTTGTTGTTTACAATTAAAACATCTTCGCAACCAAGAAGTTCACAAAAAACTTTACTTATATGTGAATATCTTTCTCCTCTTTTCCCTTCTTTTAAATCATATTCTAAATTGTTGTATGAAGTTGCAATATCTTTTGCTTTATCAAAAATATTTTTATCTATAAGACTTCTTCCTAAGTTTGTATGAACAATTACTCCAGTTGCATTTATAACTTTTTGAAGTGAGGGTTTTATAATAGTTTCATACTCTTTTAAAATATTTGATATTAATTGTTTTTCATCTATTAAATCAATTTTTTTAGCTAAAATATTTTGTCTTAATTCTTCAATTTCTTTTTTTATAATTGAAGTAACTAAAGAGCTTGATAAATCTTTGAAAGTACCATTTGAGGCTAATTTATCAATTTTAGGAATAGATTTTAGTAAAGTCATTTTTACCCTTTTAGAAATTTTTAATCTTTTTATTGTAGAATTTCAATCTAACTAAAGTTTGGGGGGTATGTGACCCTGGTGGGCACCGCAGGCTTCAACCCTGATCGGCGGTTTTTGTGTAAACGCCGCGGTAGGTTCGATTCCTACACCTTCTCGCCAAACAATAATCATTTTTAAATCAAAACTAATAAATTATAATTGGTGTTGCACCTCTAGGAATAACTTCACCTATGATTGTTGCATAGCCGTATGTTAGGTCTTCGACTCTTTTTACATACTCTTTAGCATCTTTTGGATCCATTGCAATTAAAAGTCCACCTGAAGTTTGTGCATCACAATACATTTGATAGCATTTATCAGTAGGACACATAATTGTTGTTTTATCTTCAAGATACTTCATATTTCTTTTTGTACCACCTGGAACAACTCCTTGTGCAGCAAACTCTTGGGCTTCAGGAGCTACAGGAACAACTCCACAATGAATAGCAAAAGAGTTAAAAGAATTAGTTGCTTCTAAAGCATGCCCTAATAATCCAAACCCAGTAATATCAGTACAAGCACTAACATCATAATCTCTTAAAAGTTTTGCTGGTAAATAGTTTAATGTCTCCATAATTTTTATAGCTTCATTTTTTGCACTATCGCTTATTAAATCTCTTTTTATAGCTGTTGTTAAAATTCCCATCCCTAAAGGTTTTGTAAGAACTAATACATGTCCAATTTTTGCAGTATTATTTCTTAATATTTTATCAGGATGTACTAATCCAGAAACTGATAAACCATAGTACATTTCAGGTGATTCAATTGTATGTCCACCCATAAGTAGCCCACCACATTCTTGAATCTTTTCATTTCCACCTTTTAACATTTCTCTTAAAACATCTGTACCATGGTTTTTTCTATCAAAACCTACAATATTTAAAGCAGTTTTAACTTCTGCTCCCATTGCAAAGGCATCAGATAAAGAGTTTGCAGCAGCTATTTTCCCATAAATATATGGGTCATCTACAACTGGTGTAATAAAGTCTAATGTTTGAACTAGACCTTCTTCATCATTTAATTTATATACAGATGCATCATCATTATTTTCAAATCCAACAAGCACTTTGTCATCATTAGGTACTAAACTACAAATTGTTTGTTTAAGGTCACCCGGACCCATTTTTGCAGCTCAACCAGCAGCTTGTACGAATTTGGTTAATTTATATTCGTCACTCATAAAATATTCCTGTATTTTTGTATGGAGAAGTATAGATAAATAGTAGTTAAAAGTAAGTTCAATATATTTATGTATACCTATTCCATAGGTTATATATTATAGATTTTACTTTCTTATTATTTAAAGCTAGTTTAAGTAAGGTAAAAATTTTTTTACTATTTAAGTTAATATTTATTTGTAGTTTAATATAGTTACGAAATCAAAAAGCATAACCTAAGGTTTAGGTTGGACATAAAAATTAAAATGCATGCAAATTAATTTATGACTACATATGCTTCAAATCAATTAAAAAATTTGGAGTACAAATGAAGAAACTACTGTTTATTGCACTTTTATGTGTAAGTTCACTTTTTGCAAAAGACTTTGCATTTACGGCAATTCCTGATCAGGATGAAACTCAATTAAAAGAGAGATTCTCTTTATTAGCTGATTATTTATCAAAAGAATTAGATGTTAATGCTAAGTTTATCCCTGTAAAATCATATTCTGCATCAATTGCAGCTTTTAGAAACAATCAAGTTCAATTAGCGTGGTTTGGTGGTTTAAGTGGTGTTAGAGCAAGACTGATTGTTCCAAATGCTGTAGCAATTGCACAAGGTATTGAAGATACACAATTCCATTCATATATCATTGCAAACACTTCTACTGGTTTAGAAAAATCTGATTCTATTCCTACTGGTATTGAGGGTAAAACTTTTACTTTTGGTTCTAAAGGTTCTACATCTGGTAGATTAATGCCAGAATATTTTATTAGACAAGCATTTAACAAAGCTCCTAATGATATATTTGAAAAAGTAGGATTCTCTGGAAATCACTCTAAAACAATTGCACTAGTACAAAGTGGTGCATATGAAGTGGGTGCTGTTAACTTTAAAGTTTGGGATAGAGAATTAAAAGAGGGTAAAATTGATACTTCTAAAGTAAAAGTACTTTACAAAACTCCTGCATATCCTGATTATCAATTCACTGCAAGAGGTGATTTAGATAAAACTTATGGTGAAGGTTTTACAAAAAAATTACAAGAAGCATTAATTGCTATTAAAGATGAAAAAATCTTAAATGCATTTCCAAGAAGTGGATTTATTAAAGCATCAAATAAAGATTTTGAGCCAGTATTAGAAACTGGTAGAAATATAGGACTTATTGACTAATATGGCATTTAATCTTGTTAATGAATCAATATTTTATGATGATTTTAAAGCAATTGACTCTTTAACACTAAGTATCCAAAAGGGCGAAAAAGTAGCTCTTTTGGGTAAAAGTGGAAGTGGAAAGTCAACACTTTTAAAAAGAATGTTTGAACTTCAAAAAGAGTTTTCTTCTTATATTCCTCAAGAGTTAGGTTTAGTAAATAATTTATCAGTTTTCCATAATGTATATATTTCAAAACTAGATTCAAACTCCTTATTTTATAATATTAGAAATTTTATTGTTCCATGTAAAAAACAAGTTAATGGGATTTCTAATGTTTTAAAAGATTTAATGCTTAATGATAAGCTATTTACTAAATCTTTGAATCTTTCAGGTGGTCAAAGACAAAGAGTTGCAATAGCAAGAGCAATATATGGACAAAACTCTATTTTACTTGCCGATGAGCCAGTTTCTGCTTTAGATGAGTTTTTATCAAAAAAAGTTATTGAAAAACTAAACTCTTCTTTTGAAACTGTAATTTGTACAATGCATAATGTTGATTTAGCAATTGAAAATTTTGATCGAATCATTGGTTTAAAGGATGGTTTTATTTTAGTAGATAAACACTCTTCAGAATTAACAGACGAAGATAGAAATAGACTTTATCATGCTACAAAGTAAAAGTTTAAATGTATCAGTTATATTTTTAGCTGTTGCAGTTATTTCTATTTTTTTTGCAGATTTTTCAATCTCAACTTTAGAACCTTTTTTAGAATTAAAGAAGTTTTCTCTTGGAATCTTTCAAATAAATATTTTTGAAGTACCAAAATTAATTCCAGCACTTTTTACTACAATTTCAATTGCTGTTGTTGCAATGCTTGTATCTTCTATTATTGGATTTTTCTTAGCTTTACTTTTTGAAAACTTTTTTATAAGAATAACTTTGGCTTTTACAAGAGCTATCCATGAACTTTTTTGGGCATTAATCTTTTTACAAATATTTGGATTAAATACTTTAACTGCACTTCTTGCAATTATTCTACCTTATAGTGCAATTTTAGCAAAAGTTTATGCAGAAATATTACAAGAACATGATACTTTTCCTAAAGAGTTAAAAGGAAAATCAAAGGTTTCATATTATTTTTATACAAAAATTCCAGATGCATTTGCTCACCTTCTAGCATATACTTATTATAGATTTGAGTGTGCTTTAAGATCAACTGCTATTTTAGGTTTTGTTGGGATTACAACTTTAGGTTATTATTTGTCTTCTTCTTTTATGCAAGGCTATTATAATGAAGTATGGTTGCTATTAATCATGTTTTATATAATCATTGCAACTATTAGGTGGTGGTTAAATAAATATACAGTTATTCCTGTTGTAGTATCATCTTTATTTTATTTAGATGATTTTGCAACAGTTAACTTTGATAACTTTATTAGATTTATTACAAAAGACATTATTCCTTACCCAATAAAAACAGATAAACCTTTTAGTGAAGTTATTTTTTGGTTTGAGTCTATTTTAAAAGAAGAGATAGTAGTTGGAGTTTTTAATACAATTTTATTAACTCAAATTTCATTAGTTTTAACAGCTGTTTTAGCCCTTGCAACTTTTCCTTTAGTTTCAAAGAAATTTACAAATAAGTTCTTTAGAACTCTTTCTCATGTTTTTTTAGTAATTTTAAGATCTACTCCTGAGTATATTTTAGCATATCTGTTTTTACAAATCTTTGGTCCATCAATGCTTCCAGCGGCACTTGCTCTTATGCTTCACAATGGAGCAATTATAGGTTTTCTTATGGGACAACAAACTGATCAAATAGATTTTAGACTAGATGTAACAAAAAAGAAAAATGAGCTTTATTTATATGAAGTATTACCAAGAATCTATTCTCAATTTTTAGCTTTCCTTTTCTACAGATGGGAAATAATTATGAGAGAGTCTGCAATCTTAGGAATACTAGGAGTTGCAACGTTAGGTTTCTTTATTGACTCTGCTATTGCAGATTTTAGACTTGATAAGATGATGTTATTATTAATAGTAACAGCTATTTTAAATATCTGTATTGATTTGATTTCTAAAAAGAGTAGGGATTATTTGAAAGTAGAAAAAAGTATAACTTCTTGTGGGTGTGATTTAAAATAAGAAGAGTTATCTTCTTATTTAATTTTTAGATAATTACTTCATTTAAAGCAGTATCTCTAACTTTTTGAATTTTAAATGTTGCATTAGCAACTTTTCTTGCTGTATCTTCACCATATTTCTCAATAACAGCTTCAATACTATTTATCTCTTTTCTTGTAAAAAGTGATTTATCAAACTCTTCTTCCATTTTTATAAATTTTAGTTCTATAAACTTATCTTTTGTAAGAACTTCAATATCCAAATAGTCAAGTAACTCTTGAATAATATAAAGTCTCTCATCTTCTTCATCTAGGTCTTCACTATTTGCAATAATATCAAATATCTCACTAATAACAACTGGCTCAGGATTTCTTTTATCTTTTATATATTCTTCATTAAATATTTTTTCACCAGTTTTCTTTTGGTGTTCAAAATCCATTAAAAAAAGTAGAATAGCTACCTTTCTGTCATTTAGATGTTTTACATCTTTTTCAATCATATATAAAATTGCATTTGCAATTTTTGTAATATCAATTTTCAATTTTTTCCTTTTATATTAAGTCTAATGCTTTTTCATTAAACGTGTATGTTTTATGTGCAACTTTTGTAAGAATATCTTTTGCAGCTAAATCTTTAAAAAGTTTAATTAGTGTTGGTTTAGAAATACAAATTTCATTCATAATATCACTATAAGAAGCATGAAGTTGATTTTTTTTATCTAAATTACTAATAATATATTTTACAACATCTACTTGTTTACTATCTGTTATAGCAGAGATAGTTTTAATAATATTTGAATTCTTTTCTATTTCTTGTGATTGAACAATTGGAAAAAGTACATCATGCAAAGTATTTAGAAGTTCTTTTATATTTATAGGTTTTACAATATAGTTCTCTACTTTTAATTTAATTGCATCTAAAAGATATTTTGTATCAGTATGTGCAGTTGTTAAAATTGTTGGAATAGTTCTTTCTTCCTCTTTTAAACTTCTTAAAAAATCAATTCCATTTTCCTCTTCTAATAGAATATCAGAAATAATAAGGTCAACTTTTTTACACTCAAGTATTTCTAAAGCTTCTTTTGAAGTATTTACTGCATAAACATTTGCAACAAAATCATCAAGTATATCTTTTGTGTGTGTTAATAGTGATTTGTCATCCTCTAAATAAAGAATATTAAACTTATTTAGAATATTAAGGTCTCTTTCTGACATCAATCTTTTCCTTCTGTTTTTGTATCAAGTGGTATATCTATAATAAATAGTGCACCATGTTCTAAATTGTATCCATCTATTTTATTAAAAACATTCTTACATTTTATATTTCCATTCATATGTCTTTCAATAATTTGCTTAGACATATAAAGTCCAATACCTGTTCCTGCACTTTTGTATTTAGTTGTATAATATGGCTCAAAAATTTGAGGAAGGATAGTTTCATCTATTCCTCCACCATTGTCATAGATATTTATTCTTGCGTAATCTTTGTGTTCTTTAACAACAATCTTAATATATCTATCTTTAACTAAATTTTTTAAAGCATCTTTAGAATTAGAGATTATATTTAAAAAAACATGAGATAATTCATTATAAAAACCATATATTTTTAGATCTTTTTCTACAATCAACCTTAAGTTGATATTGTCCTTTTCTAAAATATATTTAGAAAGTTCAATTGAGTGTTCTAAACATTTTTTTAAACTAAAAGAAGATTTGTCTTTATTTGGACTAAAGAAGTTTTGAAAATCCTCTAGGGTATTTGACATACTTTCAGCAAGTAAGATTGCATCTTCTGTTTTTTGTTCAACAAATTCAAAAGATAGTTTTCCAAGTTCCATTTTTGTTTGAAAAGATTGAATAATCATCATCAAAGAACCTAAAGGCTGTCTCCATTGGTGGGCTATATTTCCAAGCATTTCACCAAGTGAAGCAAGCTTAGATTGTTGGAACATTATTAAATCTTTTTTTCTAGAGTTTGCAACTTCTTTTTGGATTTTAACTTCAAGATAATCATTAAGTTCTTGTAACTCTTTTGTTTTTTCATCAACGGCATCTTCAAGCCTAAAGTGAAGTTTTCTAAAGTTGTTAATTAAAAGAGTTGATAAAATAATTGAAAACAAAAATACAAATACAATTGAGATATTTAATACAGTTGTTAGAGTACTAAAAGTTTTTAATGTTTCTCTTCTTTCGCTAATTGCCAAGGTTAAATCATAGTTAGAAAGATTTGTAATATAGATATTAATTGAATTTATTTCAAAATATATTTCATTAATTAAGTCTGATGTTTCTATTGATTGACCATTTTCTAAAAGTTTTACTGCTTTTTGTATTTTTTTATGTAGCTCTAAAATTTTATCATCAATATTTGAAATAATACTATCTTGTAAAATCTGGCTTGTAGAATTATAGCTTACTCCAAAAAGTTCATTAATTTTTCTTGTTACATATGATTTTTTAAAGTTTGCATTTTTTGAAGTTTTTAAATAAGTATGCCAGTTCTTATTAATAAGTTGTTGCCCTAAGAGAATTATCTCTTTTGATTGTTGTATAGAGATATTATTTTTCTGTATATCATAAAGAGTATCGTAAATATTTATTTTATAAGTATCTTTGATTTTTTCTAATTTAATAATAGGTTTTGTTCTTTTCTCAAAAAGGATATCAAAGTCATTTTTTAAAGTATAAATCGATATTTGTGAAAGTATGATAATAGAAATCATTCCCCCTGTAATAATAAATATTAAAATAGAGGTTTTGTAAGAAAATGGTAAATCGTCGAAGTAAGACCAAATTTTTTTAATCATATTTTATCTCTTCAAAGGTATGGTTTTTATATTTAAATAAATATACATTATTTAATAATTGATGATTTTTATATTCAATTTTTATACCCTTTAGTACATTATTAGGAATAGTTTTAATTGCTTTTAAAAACTTAGCTTGTGTAATATCTCCATTTATTCTTTTTATAGCTTCAACAGTAGTTTTAGCAGCTAAAAAAGATTCTAAAGATACAAATCCTAATGGTTCTTTAGGAAAATACTTTTTCATGATATTTCTATATTCTGCAACTATTCTTATTCTGTTGTCATAATAGGGTGGAACAACTTGTGAAAATAAAATATTAGAAGTTGAGTTATTAAGTTCATTTACCATCTCATTTGCATCGCCAAAAGAGATGTTACAAAAAATAGTATCTTTAAAGCTTTCATCCTCTTTTGCTTTTTTGATAAAATGTGCATTTGCTTCATATGCTCCAATCATGATTATTGCTTGAGGATTATGGGATTTAATTTCTAAAAAGGCATGCCTAATAGAAAGAGTATTTCTTTTATACATTCCTTCACCTTGAATATCTAAGTTCTTTTTCTTTAAAGATTTAATCAAAGAAACATACCCTTCTTCTCCAAAAGTATCATTTTGATAAAAAACTGCAAATTTATCTATACCTTTTTTCTCATATAGATAGTTAACAATTTTATCTATCTCTTCTTGATAAGAACTTCTAAAATTAATAAAATTATCAAGTTGTTTGTTTCTTAAAAATGATGCTCCAGAAAAAGGTGCAATAAAAGGAATTTCAAGTTTAGTAAGCTCAGGTATAATATTTTTAACAGTAGGTGTTCCTACAAAACCAAAAAGAGCAAAAATTCTATTATTGTCAACAAGTTTCGCAAGATTTTCTTTTGTTAGTTCAGGTTCATATTTATCATCATACCAAAGAAGTTTGATTTTTTTATTATTAGGAAGAAGCTTCATTTCATTTGCATAGTTAAAATAAGCATTAGCTCCAACATATACATTATGACCTACTGCTTTCATAATACCTGTTTTTGGAAGTGAAGTTCCTAAATATAAAGTGTCTTCATTAAATTCATTTTTATTTAATTTATAATAGCTTAAAATAAATATTAAAATAAATACTGAAATATATTTTATCAAATAAAATCCTATATTTTTTTAAGATTATAGCATAACAGTCAAATAACTTTTACGAAAAGGTAACAGTTTTTTAAAATAGGTAAACTATATTTAACCTTTTAAGTTTCATATAAGTTTTAAGCTAATAGAATAAAGTAAAATATTCTTTACCAAAAGGCATAGGTTATGCAGGAATTTATATATTATAACAAAGATGGAATAGAATTTCCATTACCTGAAACAATTTTTGTAACTCAAAGTTTATCAGATATCCCTCAAAATGAATATATTGTATCAAATACAATAGGTACTCATGCAGAGCTTGTGGCTGATGAAATAGATTTTTATATAAAAAACTCTCAAGACTCTTTAGCAAATAAAATTAAAAATGTAGAAAAACTTTATGAAGTAAATGCAATTAGATTTGATAATGCAAAAGATATCACATTTAATCAAGAAGTATCAAATGGTGTATTATTAGTTTGTGATGATGAGCAAAAGAAACAAGTTTTAAAATCTATGGTTCCTGATGAATTTAACTTATTTCATGTAAATGAAGACATTATTAAAGATATTAATGGTCATATTGGTAACTTAACAGTTATTGTAGATGATGACGGTGAAGATATTGAGTTAAGAGTAGATCAAATTATTTGGTTTGATGAAAAAGAGTTAGGATTAAAACAAAGTGGTTGTTTTGACCCACTAAAAAGCTCAATTGATGATGTATTAGCAACAATAAGACAAAATATAACTAATTATGAATATAGAAAATTTACTACATATGATAAAACAATTTGTCAATATCATGAAAGAAGAGAAGAAATCTGTTCTAAATGTGAAGAAGTATGTCCTACAGTTGCTATTGTAAAAGACGATTCTAAAAAGCATTTAGAGTTTTCACAAATAGATTGCCATGGTTGTGGTGGATGTGTTTCTGTTTGTCCTAGTGGGGCAATTGATTATGCACCAACTTCAAGAAACTCTATTTTTGAAATGGCAGAACTTTATGAAGATACTCATCCTCTAATAGTTCCTCAAAAAATGAATATTGCAAATTTAGATATTGAAATAAAAGAAAATGTTTTACCTTTTGCAATTGACGGTGAAAAATTCTTAGATGAATCTACTTTATTAACAATAGCTCAAATCTCTGGTTCTCAACTTATTTTCTATACTGATTTTATATCAAAAGGAAGTGGAGATGCAATCAGAATTGTAAATGATATTTATCAAAGTAAATATGGAAAAGATGCAATTATAGTTGCAATGAATGAAGAAGAGTTAAAGCTAGCTTTAGAAAAAGTAGCATTTATAGAAAACTCTCACTTTAACTTTAATCAAGATGGACTTAAAAAAAGAGAAGTTTTTTCTCATAGATTACAACGAATTGTGTCAGATGATGATTTAGGTGAAGTTAAAACAGGTGAGCATGTACATTATGGACTTGTAAAAGTAAATGAAGATAAATGTACTCTTTGTTTAGTTTGTGTAGGAGCCTGTAACGTGGATGCATTACAAGCTGATGCATCCGACAATACACTAAGATTAAATCCTTCTTTATGTACTTCATGTGGTTACTGTGAAGTTTCATGTCCAGAAGCAGATTGTTTAACTATTGAAAGAGATGTTATTAAGTTAACTCCATCATGGTTTAAAGAGAATGTTTTAGCACAAGATGAGCTTTTTGCATGTGTAGAGTGTGGAAAAGAGTTTGCAACAACAAAATCAATTGAAAAAATAGCCACTATGATGGGACCTATCTTTGCAAGTGATCCTGTTAAAGAGAGATCTTTATATTGTTGTGCAGATTGTAAACCAAAAATTATGATGCAAAACTATTTTGATCAAAAAAAAGAAGGAATGGCAAATGCAAGATAATCAAGCAATAAATAAAGCAAGGGCTTTATATTACAACTTATTTGCAAACTTTTTTGTTCCTGCATCAGATGTGCAGAACTATTTAGAGTTAGTTAAATTAGTTGATATTCTAAAGAAAAGTCCCCTTGATACAAATTCAGGAAATGCTTTAGAAAAGATTAATGAGTTACTTGATTCAAGTTCAAATGTAACACTTCTTCAAGAGTATGATGAAATATTTCATAGTCCAACTTCTAAGAATATTAGAACAACAGCTTCATACTATGATGAAGGTGTTGAATCTGGTAAAAAAAGAGTTGAAATGATTAACTTTGTTGGAAAAACAAAATTAAGAAGAAATGAAAAAAAATATCATGAATATGAAGATTCAGTTGGATTTATTTTTTCTTTAATGGCACAACTTACTGATTTAATTGCACAAGGTGAAAAAGAGTATGAAAATACAGTTCATTGTATTTTTGCGCAGATTTTAAATGACTTTATTGATGAGTTTGCAAAAGAACTTTATGAACATGATAAAGCAATTGTATATAAAGAATTAATGGTAGTTCTTCACTCTTTTATAGAATTTGAAAGACTTTATCTTGAAGTTTCAAAACCTATTCCAAAAGAAAAAGTTATAAAAACGCCAACTGCAGATAAAGATGAAGATATCTCAGAAGAAGAAAAAGAAAGAAGAGCAAGAAATAAAGCGTTAAAGGCACAAGGTCCAAAAGAAGAAGCTTGTCCTATTGATATTGCATATGATGTAGAAAGTAATATCTAAAAAAAAGACTAGCCTTTGTTAGGAGATTTTATAAAGAAAGCTTTGCTTTTTTTATAAAGTCTCTTAATCGGGGCTTAATTTCTATAAGGAGGTCAGTCATGCAACAAAGCAGAAGAGATTTCGCTAAAAAAACTGCAATTGTTACAGCTGGAGCAGCAGTAGCTGCAGGAACTAGCGTATTGGCTGCTACTGGTAATTCATCGTATCAAGGTGATTCAAATAATGGTGTTGTGAAGGGTACTTCAAGAAAAAAAGAGATCCTTTATAAAAAAACTGCGACTTGGGAAGAATATTACAAGAACGCAAAATAAATCAAATGATGGTAGGAGAAGCATATGTCAGCTAACACATATGAAACTCTGAATGCAAAAGTTGGTAGACGGTCATTTATGAAAATGGCTGCTGTAGCTACTGCATTTGGTGTTACGTCATCTTTTGCTAGTACTACTGCTACAAGACAAGCTACTGAGGAAGAGATTAAAAATCCTTTCCCTGGTTCAAAAATGGTTAAATCTATTTGTACTGCTTGTTCTGTTGGTTGTGGTATTATGGCAGAAGTACAAAATGGTGTATGGGTAAGACAAGAAGTAGCTCAAGATCACCCGGTATCACTTGGTGGGCACTGCTGTAAAGGTGCTGATATGATTGATATGGTTAGATCAGAAGTTAGACTTAAACACCCAATGGTAAAAAGAGCAGGAAAATGGCAAAGAATTTCTTGGGATGAAGCATTAGATAATATCGCTAATAAGCTTGAATCTTTAAGAAAAACAGATGGTCCAGATTCTGCAATGTTTTTAGGGTCAGCGAAATTTGGTACAGAGCAATCTTACTATTTTAGAAAATTCGCTGCAATGTTTGGAACGAATAATATAGATCACCAAGCTAGAATTTGACATAGCTCAACAGTTGCCGGTGTGGCAAATACATGGGGTTATGGTGCTATGACAAATTCTTTAGGAGATATTCAAAATTCTAAAGCAATAATTATATTTGGTGCGAATCCAGCGGTTAATCACCCTGTAGGATTCCAACATTTCTTAAAAGCAAAAGAAAGAAATAATGCACAAATTATAGTTATAGACCCAAGATATACAAAAACAGCTGCAAAAGCTGATTACTTCGCACAAATTAGACCAGGAACTGATATTCCATTTATGTATGGAATGTTAAATCTTATCTTTAAAAATGGATGGGACAATTTAGAGTTCGTTAAATCTAGAGTGTTTGGTATGGAAGAGATTAAAAAAGAGGCTGCAAAATGGCCTATTGAAAAAGTTGCTGATGTTACAGGTGTTAAAGCAGAGCTTATTGAGCAAATTACAAAAGTGTATGCTCAAAATACTCCAGGAACACTTATTTGGGCAATGGGACTTACTCAACATACAAATGGATCATCAAACACAAGAATGGCTCCTATCTTACAACTTGCTCTTGGAAACATGGGTGAAGAAGGTGGAGGATGTAATATCCTAAGAGGACATGATAATGTTCAAGGTGCTACAGATATGTGTTGTTTATCACACACATTACCAGGGTACTATGGATTAAGTGAAGGTTCATGGAAATATTTTGCATCATCATGGAATGTTGATTTTGATTGGCTACAAGGTAGATTTAAATCTCCTGAATGGATGGGTAAAAAAGGTTTCACTCTTGCTAGATGGTGGGCTGGAGTACTAGGTGGAAATCCTGGTGAAGATGCAATTCACAATGCAGGTACAAACTTAAAAGCTTTATTTGTTATGGCAAATGGTATTACATCTATTGCACAACAAAAGAAAATAAAAGAGGCTTTAGATAACTTAGAACTTGCAGTATTTGTTGACCCATTCGTAAATGAAGGTGCAATTATTACTGATAAGCAAGATGATGTTTATATTTTACCAGGTGCAACTCAGTTTGAAACAAGTGGTTCTGTAACTGCTACAAACAGATCAGCACAATGGAGAGATAAAATAGTTGAGCCAATGTATGAGTCTAAAACTGACCATGATATTATGTTTGAATTAGCAAAAAGACTTGGATTCTATAAAGAGTTTGTTGCAGGTATGGGTAAAGGTGAAAACTTCACTTGGCCAGAAGATGCTACAAATGAAATTGCTAGAACTATTAAGACTATTGGTCTTACAGGTTGGACTGCAGAAAGACTTAAAAAGCATCAAAAAAATTGGCATATGTTTGATGAAGTTAGTCTTAGAGGTTATGGTGAGATGGCTGGTGAATACTATGGTTTACCTTGGCCTTGTTGGACTAAAAGTCACGGTGGATCTCCTATTCTTTATAACATTAATAGAAGTGTTAGAGATGGAGGTATGGGATTCAGAAATAGATTTGGACTTGAGTACAATGGTGTTTCTCAACTTGCAGGAAAAGGTTCTGCTCCAAGAGATTCATTCTTCAAAGATGGTTACCCAGAAATTACTAGGGATAACATTGAAGAGATACTTGGTATCAAACTAACAGAAGATGAAAAGAAAAGAATAGGTAAAAACTGGAAAGTTGATACTTCAGATATAATTGCTGAAAAAAGTATAGAAAGAGGAATTGCTCCTTATGGAAATGCTAGAGCAAGAGCTGTTGTATGGACATTTGCGGATAAAATCCCAGTACATAGAGAGCCATTACACTCTCCAAGAACAGATTTAACTAAGAAATATCCAAATTTTGCTGATAAAAAAGATCATTATAGAGTTGATACAAGATATATAAGTGAGCAAACTGAACAAGATTGGGCAAAAGACTTCCCAATTAACTTAGTTACAGGAAGACTTGTAAATATGAATGGTGCTGGTATTGAGAATAGAGCATCTAAGTATCTTGCTAAATTAACTCCAGAGATGTTCTGTGATATTCATCCAGAACTTGCAGGAAGACATGGAATTAGAGATGGTTCTATGATGTGGATTCATTCACCTCAAGGAACTAAGATTAAAGTTAAAGCTAAATATTCATTTAGTGTATCTGAGGATAGAGTATTCTTACCATTCCACTTTGCAGGTGTAATGGAAGGTGTTGATTATACTCATAATTTCCCAGATGGTACAAAACCTTTTGCATGGGGAGAAAGTGCGAATACTGTAACTAACTATGGTTATGATATTGTTACTCAAATCCCTGAAACAAAAGGTGGTTTATGTAGAATAGAAAGAGCATAGGAGAAGCAACATGAGTAGTAATAATTTAGATTATTCAAGAATGAAATTTTATTGCGATGAACACAGATGTATTCATTGTGATGGCTGTTCTGTTGCTTGTGCCGAAGCTCACGAGTTACCAGTAGAAATTTCTAGAAGAAAAGTAATAACAGTAAACGAAGGTAAGCTAGGGGAGGAATTTTCTCTTTCTGTAGCTTGTATGCATTGTACTGATGCACCTTGTGAACAAGTATGTCCAGTTGATTGTTTTTATATCAGAGAAGATGGAATCGTTTTACATGATAAAAATAAATGTATTGGTTGTTCATATTGTTTATATGCTTGTCCTTTTGGAGCTCCACAGTTCCCAAAAGATGGAGCATTTGGAACAAAAGGTGTAATGGATAAATGTACAATGTGTGCAGGTGGACCTGATGAGACTAATAGTGAACATGAAAGAGAACTATATGGTCAAAACAGAATATCAGAAGGAAAAGTTCCAGTGTGTGCTGCGATGTGTTCAACTAAGGCCTTATTAGTAGGGGATTCTGAGTCTGTATCTAATATTTATAGAGAAAGAGTTCTATCTTTTGGTCATGGTGCACAATCTATGCCTTACGGATGGGATAAAGCATATGGAAAATAAAAGTTTTCTTAGCGAATACAAGGCCTATTTATTAATAGGTCTGTTATTCGTCCTTTTAACATATTGGTATTTTTGGTTAGCAACAATTGCAGACATTAGTTATGTTTACAATTTTTTGTTACAAATAGCACAGGGTAATTTTACTGGGCAGGTTGTTCCTTTTGAATCTTTAACTAGATATGAGCAAATGGAAGTAGCACTGTTTGGACCAGAATACGATGCAATTGCACCTGAAGTAATTAGAGCTTTTGAAGAAAGACAGCATTTACTTCCAATAGTATTTACTGTTGAATTCTTCATTTTTCTAACTATGTTTATAATTGCAAAGGGAAGAAAACAAGCAAAAATCACAAGAAAAAGTGATAAAGTAAGAGTATATTCTGTTTTTCAAAGAGTAGTTATCTTACTTAACATCGTAATTATGATTTATTTATTTATCACTGGTTTTTCAATTACATTTGGTAACTGGACTGGTGGTGGAGAACTTGCAAGATTAATGAGGGCAACACATGAGGTAGTAGGAGTTGGTTGGATTCCTGTATGGGCAATAATGACTATTATCGCATTTAAAGACCACAAATTTTTTGTAAGACCAAGTTCAAAGATTTGGAATAAGATTTTCTTAAGAGGAAAATATAAGCATATGGATAGAATCAATTACTATATGTATGTAGCATTTGGTTCAACATTAGTTGTAAGTGGATTTATCATTTGGTGGTTATTCCCAGATGCTTCAACTCATGCTGAGACTATTCAACTTAAAAGATTTATTCTTTTCTTCCATTTTATGGGAAGTGCGATTATTTCATTCTTTACGCTTGAAACAGTTTATTCTTATTTTATATCTGTTAAAGGATATATTCCTGGAGTTATAACAGGAAAATTACCAGTTGAGTATCTAGAACAATTAAGACCTGATGTTCTAGAAGAAGAGGATTTAAGAAAATAGAATTAGCATCTAAGTTTCCTTTAGGGAAACTAGGTTGCTTTTTCTATTTAATTTATAATATGCAGAATTAGCATATTAAATTTAAAAGCAACTCGTTGCTTATTTTAGAATTTGTTTCTTTATCTGGAAATTTCTTCCAGTTTTAAAAGAAATTATAAAATTAAAATATGCTAGATTAGCATATTAAGAAGAGAAAGATATGGACAACACAAAATATTTAAAAACAGTAGTAATAGACAAACTTATAGAAAATGAAGCAACTGAAATTGAAGATGTGACAATAGAAGAATCACGTCTAAATTTGTATTTAAATGGAGAAAAAACCATATCTATGATGTGTATTCCAAAAGATCAAGATGCCCATGCAATTGGTTTTTTAATGAGTGAGAATGTTATCTCAGGAATTGAAGATATTGAAAGCCTTGAAGTAAGTGAAGATGGTTTAAGAGTTGATGTTAAAGCGAAGATTGATGAAAACTCTTTACAAAATCTTTATAAAGAAAAAACACTTACAAGTGGTTGTGGAGGTGGAGTTACTGGAACTGCCGATGGTAACCTTGAAATTCCTTTTAATCAAACAGCTTTTAATATCAAGCCTAAAACAATTTTAGATGAGATTAAAATATTTTATAGAGAGAGCGAACTTTATAATTTAACTGGTTGTGTACATAAAGCAATGATTTATTTACTTGATGGAACAACAGTTACAGCAGAAGATATTGGAAGACATAATGCAATAGATAAAGCTATTGGTAGATGTAAACTTCAAGGATTAGAAACTAAAAAATCTGTACTTTTTGTATCTGGAAGATTAAGTTCAGAAATGGTTACAAAAGCAGTTATGCATAGAATCCCAATAATTGTTTCAAGAACAGCTCCTACATATTTAGGAGTTCAAACAGCACATAAACATGGAATTACTCTTATTGGTTTTGCAAGAGGTAAGAAAATGAATATCTATACACACTCTGGTAGAGTACTAGGAGTGTAGTATGGGTAAACTTCAAAATATAATCAATCTTGATGAAACACAAAAAGAACTTATCTTATCAAATTTAGATGATAATGGAAGACTATCTTGTCTAAAGGCTTTTAAAGTGGCAAGACTAATTGGGGTAAAACCAATTGAAATGTCAGATGCTTGTAAAAGTATAAATGTAAAGATTACAAATTGTGAACTTGGAGTTTTTGGAAAAATTAAATTTCAAAATGCAGAGAGTGCAATTTATAGCAAAATTAAACAAAACTTTACACAGGATAGTGATGTTTCTTGTAAAACCTTATGGTATATAGCGCAAGAAAGTAGTTTAAGAAGAGTGGGCAATACAGTGAAAAACAGTGATGTAGAAGTAACAAATTGTCAATTAGGATGTTTTAGAGAAAGAAAGGGGCATCGTGAAATCAAAAGTTAAAATTTGGATAGAAGACAATGAACATAATCTTATTTTTGGTGGTGGAAAAACTCAGATACTAGAATTAATTGATGAAACAGGTTCAATATCTGAAGCCTCAAAAAGAGCAGGAATGAATTATAAAAAAGCTTGGTCACATATAAAAGTTTTACAAGAATATATAGATGATGAGCTAGTAATTGTTACAAAAGGAAGAAATTCAGGGGGAACAACTTTAACTCCAAAGGCTAAAGAGTTAGTAAAAAACTTTAAAAAGTTAAATGAAGAGGTTAGTAAATATTCAGAAGAAAAATTCAAAGAGCTTTTCTTAAAAAAAGAGAACATTATTCAATGTTCAAAAGAGAATGAAGATGTATAAATTAAATTTTATTCAATATCCAAGCGTAAATAAAATAGAAGTTGATAAAACACTTTCTTTACAAGCTTTAAAAGATAATGATGAAGCACAAGTTGTTATAGAGGATTTTAAAAAGAGATTTAATTTTAAATCTTTAAACTCATTCTCTTTTTCTGAAGATGGTTTTTTAAGTCTAATGATAAAACTTGGTGGAAAAATTATTGTTTCTAAAGGTGAAAGTCAAGCAATAGTTGATGCAGCAAAAAAATACAAAGATTTAGGTTTTGATATTGAATTTATTTCATTAAAGAAAAATGGTCAATTAAATTATGATGAGATTAAAAATTGTGATTATGCTTTTATCTCTTCATATATCATGGATACTTATGTAAAAGTAGATTTACAAAAAGTAAAAGAGTTATCAGGGGCAAAAATTATTTCAAATGTAAGTGCAACTTTAGATGTAAGTTTTTGTGATATTGCAATATTTGATGCATATAAACTTACTGGTTTTTCTTTTTCTTCAATTCTTTTACATAATGAAGTTTTAGAAGAACAATATTTAGCACTTATTGATATTACTTCTATTGTAACTATTTTAAAAGCAGTTGAAAACTTTACTATCAAAACTAATTATAAAAAAGATTTCCAAATAGCTTTAGAAGAAGAGTTAAACGAAGATATTTACTTCTTTGTTGATTCGAATGAAACTTTAGAATATACACTTCATTTTGGTTTAAAAGGTATCAAAGCTAGGGAAATAATTCGTTCTTTAGCTTTAGGTGGAATTTTAGTTACAAATGGAGAAGGGTGTTCTTTAGGTTTATCAAAGCCATCAAGAGTTTTAAGTGAAATGGGCTACGAAGAGCTTGAAACTAGATGGGCTTTAAGCTTAAGTTTCAAAGATGAATTAACAAGTGATGAAATTAATTTAATAGTAAAAGCAATAGGCAAAAAATATAGACAAATAAAAAGGTTAGGCTAATGAAGAAAACATTTTTAGATTTTAATATAGCAATCCAAAAAGCATTAGAAAATGCAACAGTAACAAAATTTACTGAAGTAGTTAGTATTGATGAAGCATTAGGAAGAGTTCTAGCTAAGGATATAGCTTGTGTTAAAAATCTTCCATCTTTTAATAACTCAGCAATGGATGGTTTTGCAATAAAAGCAAGTGATGCAGGAAAATCATTAAAAGTAAAAAAAGTGATATTTGCAGGACAATCAGTTGATGCTTGTTTACAAGAGGGTGAGTGCTATAAGATTATGACAGGAGCAAAGGTTCCAAGTGATGTAGATACAATTATTCCTATTGAAGATGTAGTATCTTTTGAAGAAAATATAGTAACTATTAAAGAAGAAGTAAAAAAAGGTTCTTCTTTAAGACTTAAAGGTGAAGAAAAAGCTTTAGGTGAACTACTTTTTGAAAAAGCTGACGTTATAACTTCAAGTAAAGTTGCAGTGCTAGCTTCTCAAGGAATTGTTAAAGTTGAAGTATATAAAAAACTATCAATTGCAGTTGTTTCAACAGGAAATGAATTAAAAGAGCCTTGGGAAGAAGCAAAGGAAGATGAAATTTATAACTGTAACTCTTATGCTCTTATTTCTTTTTTACAAGAAAAAGGTTTCAAAGCAGTATATTCAGGTTTAGTTCCTGATAATTTAGAAGAGTCAATTGAGTTTGTAAAAGATTTATCAACTTATGATGTTGTTATCACAACTGGTGGTATTTCTATGGGTGATGCTGATTTTATAGGAAAAGCCTTTTTAGAAAATGAATTAGAAACAATTTTTCATGGAGTAAATATAAAACCAGGTCGTCCAATTATGATGGGTAAAATGAAAAATACTTTTGTAATGTGTCTTCCAGGAAACCCTCTTACAGCATTGGTAAATATGCATCTTTTTGCTATTCCAGTTTTAAATAAAATTCAAGGTAGTAGCTTAATTTATCATGATGTGACAATAGCTAAAAATCAAGAAGAGTTTAAAACAAAAGCAGGACGAGTAAATGTAGTACTAGGAACTTGTGAAAAAGGAGAATATAAAGTAACTAAAAAAAATAAATATGGCTCAGGAATGATTACTGTACTTGATGAGAGTAATTGTATTCTTGTAACAGACGAAAGTACGGTACTACAAAGTGTAGGTGATAGTGTAAAAGTAATCAAGTTCAATTGTTCATACTTAAAAGAACAAACAAATATATTTAATTAAAAAAGAAGGATTTAAATGAAGAAAACATTATTAAGTTTAGGATTAAGTGCAGTATTAGCATCAGCATTAGTTGCAAAAGAGAAAATTGTAGTATTTCACGCTGGAAGTTTAGCAGTTCCATTTTCTGAAATTGAAAAAGAGTTTGAAGCAAAATATCCAGAATATGATGTTCAAAGAGAAGCAAGTGGAAGTAGAGCAGCAGCTAGAAAAATATCAGAAATTGGTAGAGCAGCAGATGTTATGGCAAGTGCAGACTATAAGGTAATTGATAATTTATTAGTTCCTAATAATGCAAAATTTAATGCACAGTTTGCAACAAATGAGATGGCAATTGCTTTTACTCCAAGTTCAAAATATGCAGATGAAATTAATTCAAATAATTGGCCAGAAATCTTTTTAAGAGATGGTGTTAAAGTAGGTCATTCAAACCCAAATATGGACCCTTGTGGATATAGAAGTATTTTAGTTACAAAATTAGCAGAAGAGCATTATAAAATTCCAGGTTTTTATGAAAAACTATTTGGATATGGACAATCTTATAAAGTAGGTGAAGAAGATAAAAATAAAGTTATCGTAAGACCAAAAGAGACTGACCTTTTAGGTTTAATTGAAGCTAATGCATATGACTATTTATATATTTATAAATCAGTTGCCAAACAACATGGATTAAAATATATTACTTTACCTAAAGAAGTTTCTTTAAAAGATAATGAAAATGCAAAATTCTATAAAACTGCAAAATTTGATATTGATGGTAAAAAACCAGGAACATTTATTACTAAAACTGGTGGAGCAATGGTTTATGGAATCACAGTAGCACAAAATAAAAAATCTCCTGCAAATAAAGAAGGAGCTGTTAAGTTTGTAAATTTTGTTTTATCTGAAAAAGGTCAAGAGATTATGAAGAAAAATGGGCAAGGAGTAATTTCTCCTGCAAAAATAACTGGTGATGCTTCAATTATAGGAAAGTAATGAGCTATTTACAGTTAGATAATTTATCAAGCACAATAGATAATTTTGTGCTTGATAATGTGAATTTAAATATTGAAGAGAATGAATATTTTGTACTTTTAGGACAAAGTGGAAGTGGGAAAACAAGACTTCTAGAAACTATTGCTGGATTAAATGATAGTACTGGAAAGATAATATATAAAGATAAAGATATTTCAGAACTACATCCAGAGCAAAGGGAAATAGGTTTTGTGTATCAAGAGTTTGCACTTTTCCCTAATTTAAATGTAGAAAAAAATATTAAATTTTCATCTAAATATAAAAAGGTAGATAACTCAAAAGAGTTATTTGATGATTTAGTAGATTTTTTAAAACTTGGTAACTTATTAAAAAGAGATATTGAAAATTTAAGTGGAGGAGAAAAACAAAGAGTGGCAATAGCAAGAGCCTTGTTTTCAAGACCTAAAATTTTACTTTTGGATGAGCCTTTAAGTGCTATTGATCCAACTTTTAGAAACTCTATTATGAAAAGTTTAAAAGATATTCATAGAAGGTATGATTTAACAACTATTCATGTAACTCATAACTTTAGAGAGGCTTCTTATTTAGCTGATAAAATAGCAATTATTATGAATGGAGAAATCCAACAAGTAGGTAAAAGTGAAGATGTATTAAATCATCCTGCCAATATTGATGTAGCAAAGTTTTTAGGGTTTAAAAATATATTTCCTTCTTCTTTATTAGGCTTTTCTTCCTCATCAAAATTTTTCTCTGTTGATCCAAATATGATACATGTTTCTAAGAAAGAAAAACCAAATTGTGATTACACTTTTATAGGTACTTTAGAGGATTGTATGGGTGTTGTTGATCACTATAAAGTTTTTGTAAATGTTGAAAATCATCAATTTTTTATAAAAATATTAAAAAGAGAATATGAAGGTTGTTACTCAAATGGTGGAAATAGAGTATTTATCGGTTTTGATAAAAAAGATATAGGGTTTATTTAATGCAAAAGAAATCATTTATAGTTTTATTAATTGCCTTGGCTTTTATTATCGTTTTTTTCTTAAGTGTACCAATTTTAAAAATGTTTGTAGGAGTTGGAAGCGATAAACTACTTGAAACAATAAAAGACGGTGAGGTTTTAGCTTCTATTTGGCTTACAATGAAAGTATCAGCTTGGGCAATGATTTTTGTTTTAATAACAGGACTTCCTTTAGCTTATATTATTGCAAGATATAACTTTCCTGGAAGAAGTTTAATTGAATCAATTATTGATATACCAATTATGATTCCTCATACAGCAGCAGGTATTGCTCTTCTTACAACTTTTGGAGATACTTTTTTAGGGGACTTCTTTAAGTTTTTTGGAATTGAGTTTGTAGGAACAGAATATGGAATTATGATTGCTATGATGTTTTTATCTGCTCCTTTTTTAATTAATAGTGCAAAAGATGGTTTTAGAAAAGTAGATGTAAAACTTGAAAAAGTAGCAAGAACTTTAGGTGCTAGTCCTATTTCTGTATTTTTTAGAATCACTATTCCCAATGCTAAAAAAGACATTATTAATGGAGCATTGATGATGTGGAGTAGAGGACTTGGAGAATTTGGTGCAGTAGTAATCTTAGTTTATCATCCAATGACTACACCAGTTTTGATTTTTGATAGATTTAATAGTTATGGATTAAGTTTCTCTGCACCAGTAGCAGCAGTTATTATAGCCTTTTCTGTTGTTGTATTTTTAGCAGTTAGGTTTGTAACTTCAAGGCTAAAATAAATTTAATGAAGGAGAGGTAAATAAGGAAAGAAAAAAATTGTTAGTAGTAGGATTGTTGTCACTTCAGTTAAGTGATTAAGTATAAATAATTATAAAAAGGAAAAAATATGAAAAAAACATTATTAACTTTAGGTTTATCGGCAATATTAGCATCATCACTTATGGCAAAAGATGCTTTAATGATGGCTACAACAACAAGTACTGATAATACAGGATTATTAGACTACTTAGCTCCAAAGTTTGAAAAAGATACAGGTGTTACTTTAAAGTGGGTTGCAACAGGAACTGGAAAAGCTTTAAAAATGGGTGGAAATTGTGATGTAGATATTTTATTTGTACACGCTCCTGCTTCTGAGAAAAAGTTTATTGCAACTGGATATGGTGTTGATAGACATCAAGTTATGTATAATGATTTTATTGTAATTGGACCTAAAAAAGATCCAGCTTCTGTATCTGGAATGACTCCAAGTGAAGCTTTACAAACAATCAAAGATAAAAACGCTAAGTTTTTCTCAAGAGGTGACAATTCTGGAACAAATAAAAAAGAACTTTCTTTATGGAATAATGCAAAAGTTGATACAAAAGAGGCTTCTTCTTGGTATGTTCAAACAGGTCAAGGTATGTTAAGAACTATTAATATGGCTGCTGAAAAAAATGGTTATACAATGACTGATAGAGGTACTTGGATTAAATATATGTCTCAAAAAGGTGATGATAACACTATGAAAGTAGTAGTTGAAGGAGATAAATCATTATTTAATCAATATTCTGTTGTATCAATTAACAAAGAAAAATGTTCAAATGTAAAACCAGAATTAGCTAAAAAATTCACTAACTGGGTTGTAAGTCCTGAAACTCAAAAAACAATTGCTGACTTTAGATTATTAGGTCAAGCACTATTTATTCCTAATGCAGATAAATAAGGGTTTTTATAGATGAATCTTTTTACGGATGGCTTTCAAGAAGCAATACAATTATTAACATCAGGTAATGAATCTGTTTATTCAGCAATTACAACTACAATAACTGTATCTTCTTGGTCTTTATTGATTAGTTTAATACTAGGTCTTCCACTAGGCTTCTTACTAGGGTATTATAATTTCCCTGGTAAGGCCATAGTAAGAACTATTGTCGATACTCTTTTAGCCCTTCCAACAGTTGTAATAGGTTTAATAGCATATACAATGTTATCTCAAGTAGGACCACTTGGTAGTTTAGGTTTACTCTTTTCTCAAGAAGCAATAATAATGGGGCAAATAGTATTAGGATTACCTATCATTATTGCTTTAACTGCAATACAAGTTGAAGCTGTAGATAAAAGACTTTATGTTTCTTTAAAAGGTTTAGGAGCAAGTTCTAAACAGATTTTAATAGCTACTTTAATTGAAGCAAGATTTGGACTTATGACAGCAGCAATGACTGCTTATGGAAGAATTATTACAGAAATTGGTATTTCTATGATGGTTGGTGGAAATATTAAATATCACACTAGAACTGTTACAACTGCAATTGCATTAGAAACAGGAAAAGGTGAGTTTGTTACTGGAATCGCACTTGGATTAGTTTTATTTGTAGTTGCTTTATCTGTAAATATTGCTTTATCTATGTTAAAAAGGAAGTGGAACCAATGAGTAATATTTATGAATTAAAAAATATAGAACAATATTATGATTCAAAAAGAGTATTAAATATAGAAAAACTATCTTTACAGAGAAGTCAAATCATAGGTTTTTTTGGACCAAATGGAAGTGGTAAATCAACTCTTTTTTCTCTTTTATCCTTTATAAATAAACAAACAAAAGGAGAAATAATCTTTAATGGAATAGATAATAAACATTTACCACAAGAGTTAAAACAATCAGTAGTAATGGTTCCTCAAAACCCTTATTTACTAAAAAGAACAGTATTTGAAAATATATCATATGGATTAAAACTAAGAAAAAACATACATAATCTTGAACAAAAAGTACAAGAAGCATTGTCATTAGTTGGATTAGATAAAACTTTTGCAAATAGAAAATGGAGTCAACTCTCTGGAGGTGAAGCTCAAAGGGTAGCATTAGCAGCTAGACTTATATTGAAACCAAAAGTTTTAATCTTAGATGAACCTACAACAGGAGTTGATACAAACTCTGCACAACTTATAAAAGAAGCTATTTTAAGTACAAAACAAAAGTGGAACACAACAATACTTATTTCAAGTCATGATCACAATTGGCTTAATCATATTTGTGATAGAAAAGTAGCTCTTTTTCAAGGGCATTTAGTAGATAGTGGAAATCTTAATTTACTTTTTGCACCTTGGGAAAAAGCAGAAGATGATAAGTTAATTAAATTTTTCCCCGATGGACAAGCATTAAAAATAGAAAATAGTGAATCTAAAAAAAGAGATTCAGTTGTTATGATAGAGTCTAGTGCAATTACTATTTATAGAATAGATTGTAAGGATTTAATTAAAGAAAATACACTAATAGGTGTTATCAACTCAATATCACATCAAAATTCAAATGAACTCTTACTCGTAGAGTTTTCAATTGGAGGAGTATCATTTAATTGTAAAGTAGATAAAAAGACAATGCAAGAACAAAGATTTTTTCCCTCAGATAGAGTTTATGTAAATATTGATACAAACCAAGTTTGTTGGATATAGGTAAATTAAATTATGCAAAAAAAGCTATATATTTTTCTTCTCTTTTCTTTTGTTGCAATATTTCATTTTTTGCTTCTTAATTATGAGTTTAATAAAGAAATTGAATTAAAAAGAAAAAATATTAGCCATGATATTACAGATATAAATCTTGTAAGACTTGAAAAAAAGCAAGAAATTATATCAAAAGCTGAACAAGTTAGAAAAAAGCAAATTGAAGAACAAAAACAAAATGAAGTAGCAGAAAAAGTAATTAAAAACAAAAAAAAGATTATAAAGAAAAAAGGCTTTAAAAAAGAAAAAATAGTAAAAAAACAAATAGAAAAAAATAGTAAAGATAAAATTGACCAAAAAGAGTTAATAAAAAAAGAAAAAGAAAATAGTTTAGAAAAAGAGCATATAAAGCTTTATATAGGATATGTTAGGAGAGTAATAGAAAACAATAAATTTTATCCTAATATTGCAAAGGCAATGAATTTACAAGGTGAGTGCTTAGTAAGATTAAAAATATTAAATGATGGAAAAATTCAAGATATAGAGTTTGAGAAGAAAACAAGATATAAAGTTTTAAATAGTTCCACTTTGAAGATTTTGAAAAATATAGAAAAATTTAAAGCTTTTCCAAAAGAGATTTCAAGAGAATATTTAACTTTACGACTTCCTATTAAATATAGATTAAAAGGTTAAGTTTGAAGAATATTTATATAAAACTATTTTTATTGCTTTTAATAACTGTTTTCTTATCATTAAGTTTAGGTAAATATCCTATAAGTTTTGAGCAAATTATAAACTACATACAAGAGTTGTTATTTTCAAATGAAATAGATGAAAACTTGCAGATGATAGATAATATTATTGTTGAAATAAGACTTCCTAGAGTTATTGCTGCAATATTAATTGGAGCAGCTTATGCTGTATCAGGAGCTTCTTTTCAAGCAATGTTTATCAATCCTTTAGTTTCACCTGGAATATTAGGAGTTTTATCTGGTTCTGCTTTTGGTGCAGCTTTAGCAATTGCATTTTTTGATAGTTGGTTTCTTACTCAATTATTCTCTTTTTCTTTTGGTGTATTAGCAGTAATCTTTGCTATTTTTATAACAATGATTTATCAAAATAGGGCAAATAATAGTTTGATATTAATACTAGGAGGAATAATTAGTGGTTCTACCTTTTCTACCTTGTTATCAATTGTAAAATTTACAGCTGATCCTTATGAAAAGCTTCCTTCTATAGTTTACTGGTTGATGGGAAGTCTTTCATATATTGAACTAAATCAAATTGTTTTGGTATCTATTCCAATGCTTCTTGGAGTTTTAACTCTTATAGGAGTTTCAAAATATTTAAACATTTTGAGCTTCTCTGAAGAAGAAGCAAAAAGTATGGGAGTAAATACAAAACTAATTAGAACTATAGTTATTATAGTTGCTACATTTATTAGTGCGATAAGTGTTTGTTTAGCTGGGATGATAGGCTGGATTGGTCTTATTATCCCTCACTTCGCAAGATTACTTGTTGGAGCAAATAATCAAGTTTTATTACCTACTTGTGCTTTATTAGGAGCGATATTTTTACTTATAGTAGATAACTTTTCAAGAATGCTTTTTGAGTTTGAAGTTCCTATTGGAATATTAACTTCAATAATTGGAATACCAATATTTATTTTTGTGTTAAAAAGTTCAAAAAAGGCTTTACAATGATTGAAGTTAAAAATTTAAGCTTCAAATATGCAGATGATTTAATCTTAGATAATATTAACCTTTCTATTCAAAGAGGAGATGTCCTTGCAGTTTTAGGAGAAAATGGAAGTGGTAAAAGTACTCTTTTAAAACTTATTCTATCATTTTTAGAACCTTTAAAAGGAGAAGTTTTAATAGATAATAAAAATGTTAATTCTTACGAGAAAAAAGCCTTAGCTAAAAAAATAGCCTATGTTCCACAAAGTAGTACTTTACCTTTTTCTTATACTGTTTTGGAAGTGGTTTTAATGGCAAGAATCTCTTATCAATCAATTTTTTCAACATATTCAAATAAGGATAAAGAAATTGCAATTGAAGCTTTAAAACACTTAGAAATAGAAAGCCTAAAAGATAGGATTTTTAGTGATTTAAGTGGAGGACAAAAACAGTTAGTTTTAATAGCAAGAGCTTTAGCCCAAAAAGCAGAAATTCTTATAATGGATGAGCCAAGTTCTAGTTTAGATTATTCAAATGAGTTGATGCTTTTAAATCAAATAAAGAAACTTGCAAAAAAAGGCTTTACTGTTATTCAAACAACACATAATCCAAATCATGCTTTTTATATTTCATCAAAAACATTACTTATAAAAGATAAAAAAGTTTTTGCATTTGGTAAAAGTACTGAGATTCTAACTCAAAACAATATAAATAGTTTATATGATATAAAAGTAGAACTTTACGAAAGCAGCGAAAAAATAAAGTTTTGTATTCCAAAGTTTAATAGGTATTGATATGAAGATAGTTTTTATTTTAATTTTTTATAGTATTTATAGTTTTGCAAATGTTATAAATTGTAATGAATATGAAGGTAATGCTAAAAATATAATAGGACAATCTCCTCCTGTAAATATATTTTTACACTCTTTATATGAAACAAAATTTCCTAATAAAATATCTAAAAAAGATAAGAGATTTTCAAAAATTCCTAGTATTGAAGTATTAGCCAAAAATGGTGTTGAACTTGTACTTTTATATAATTCACAAAGCAATTTTGAGAACTTAGCAAAAAAGTTAAAAAAAGTTAATATTGACGCATGTTATTTAAAACTTCATTCTATATATGATTATATTGATGCTTATAAAACAGTAGGAAAAATAATTAACAAACAAAAAAGAGCTCAAGAAGTTTCTTCATATATAAAAAAAGAGTTAAAGTTTTTAAAAAATATCACAAAGAATATAAAAGATAAAGTAACTATTTATTATGCAAAAGGAGATAATGGTTTAGTAAGTAGTTGTGAAAAATCAGCTCATACTGAAGTTTTTGATTTAATAAAAGCAAAAAATGTAGTTGAGTGTGGCACTTTAGAAAAAAGAAGAGTAACTCTAAATTTAGAAAATTTATTACTTTTAAATCCTGAGATTATTGTAACCGATAATAAAAGGTTTTATAATAAAGTCTTTAAAGACAGTAAATATAGTTTCTTACAAGCAGTAAAAAACAAAAGAGTTTATTTAGTTCCTAAAAAACCATTAAACTATATAGATAGTCCTCCAAGCTTTTTTAAGATTTTAGGAAGTTATTGGGTAGGTAAAAAAGTTTATAAAAAAGAGTTTGAAGAAGTGAACTTTAAAGACAAAAAGACAGAGTTCGAAAGAATATTATTAAATAAGGAATAGATTTTGGAAAGTTTTAAAGCATATATTTGTATTGATGATACAGATGAAATAGGTTATGAAAAATCAACTGGTGAAATTTCAGAAGAGATAAAACAATATATTGAAAACAACTTTGATATTGCTTGTTCTTTAGTTACTCGACATCAACTTTTTTTACATGAAGATATTCCTTACACTTCTCATAATAGTTCTATGTGTTTTACTTGTAATTTAAACCAAGCTCAAAAAGAGCAAATCAAAGAGTTTATAATCTCATATTTAAATAAACATAGTGCTCCTAGTTCTCAGCCTGGGCTTTGTATTGGTTTTGAAAAAGATATTTCAAATAAAAAAGAGCTTATTGAATTTGGTTTAGATGCTAAAAAAAAGGTCTTAACAAAAGATGATGCTTATAAAATGGCCACAAAGCAAGGCTTAGATTTGAGTGAACACAAGAATGAAGGGCAAGGAGTAGTTGGAGCTTTAGCAGGTGTTGCCCTTAGACTTTATGGCTTTGATGGAAGAGTAAAAGGAAAGTTTGACGTAAAAAAGGAGTCTATGAGTGTTGAAGAGTTATTGAAATTTGATTTTATAGATGAAGTTAGGTTTAAAAATAATGACTTAGTTTCAGAAGATACTATTATAAAAACAACACAAGCTTTAAAAACTGTTTTTTTAGACCATAAATCAATTCTTTTAGTTCAAGAGTGTGAAGATGGATATGAGGTTATAAGAAAAGAGAATTTAAAAAGTTATTAAAGGGTATTAATGTTTGAATATATAAATAATAAAAAAATATTTAAATATGGGAAAGAAGGATATAAAGAGGCAATCATACAAGCAATGGATTGTAAAAGTTTTGTTTTGGATAAAGATGAAGATGAACTTATTACTTCAATAGATAAAAACTCTTGCTATAACTGTTTATATAGAAGATGGACCCAAAAAAGCTTCATGTGTATGGTGTCTAAATAAATAGGAGATTATTCTCCTATTTATCTTTAAAAGCTATACTTTAAAGAAGCATAAAATTCTCTGCCTTTTTCTGGATAACCTAAATCATATTCATAGTTTTTGTCAAATAAATTTTCAACGCCAACTTTAAAGCTTAATGCTTTTGAATAAATATATTTTGCATTTAGATTTGTTAATGAAATATTTGATGCTTTAAGATAATCACCTGATACTTCATTTTCTAAATAGAAATCTTTTTTATAAGTATAGTTTGCTTCAAGAATTACACTTTTTACAGGTTTAATATTTGCATAAACATAAAATTGATGTTTAGGAAGTCTTTCAACTTGATCTTCTGAATCTTTTTTTATGTTTGTATATGTATAGTTTAAACCTGCTCCAAATAATGAAGTTTGATAATTAATAGATGATTCAATTCCTTTATATCTTTCATCTGCACTATTTTGTTCTTGTCTCTTTCCATTATCTAAAGTTTTATTTATAATTGCATCTTTAACTTTTGTATAGAATAGGGCATTATTGAATGTAAAGTTATCTACTTTTATTTTATGAGCTACTTCATAGTGTGTTGCAATCTCTGGATCTAACTCTGGATTTGGTATAGCTTTACCTTTTTTGTCAGAGTATCTTTCTTTCATAGTAGGTAAGTGACTTTTTCTAGCTGCAGTAAAACTAACTTGTTGATCTTTAGTAATATCATAAAAGAAACCAATTTGAGGATTAAATGCACTATTTGATTTTTTTTCAACGGCAGTTGCAGTAGTATCAACTTTTGAAGCTCTTGTATAATCATAACTTGCAGAAGTAATAACTTTGAACTTTTCTGTTGCAAAATAGATATCTTCTAAAGCAATAGAGTAAATATTATCAGCTAAGTCTTCTTCTGTATTTGTAATCTTACCTTTTTTGTTAATATTTTCTTCTGTTCCTTTATGAGAATCTTTTTTATAAGAAAATGAAGTCTTTAAGATATGATTTTCTAGAAGTCCAAAGTTTGAGTATTCTAAAGATGTTCCTTTAGTATTATCATCTGAGTCATAAAAACCTTTTGAAGTAGTGTATGTTTCATCTTGAAAATAGTCTGTTTTATATTTATAGTCATTTCTAAAAAGTTTAAATTTAACAGAACTATCAGAAAAAATTTTATTTGCTATAAAATACATTGTTCTTGTGTCCCAAACAGGCCATTTCCAGTACTTCTCATTACTTATTGTTGGATCGATTGTAGAAGGTTGACCTTTTTGTGAATCCATGTAAGAATAACCAAATACATATTCACTTGTATCATCAGGTATAAATCCAACTTTTGCACTTATTGCTTTTTGTTTAGAATCACTATTTTCTCTTTTAGAGTCAGATAAATTAGCATCATTTGATAATGTCCAGTGACTTCTATCTTCAATTGTTCCATTTATTTGATAGTAATATTTTTCTTTTTTTGAACCAAGGTATATATTATACATATGACTTGATTTTTCCCAATCACTATCTGCATTTATTTGAGATGTAAAACTACCTTCAAACTCTTTTGTTGGTTTTTTAGAAACCAAGTTTATTACTCCACCTAAAGTGTTTGAGCCATATAATGATGAACTAAAACCTTTTGCTACATCAATTGAGTCTAGTTGAGTAGTTAAAATTCTAGAATAATCAAATTGTGCATCATAAGGAACATAAATTGGAATACCATCTAAAAACATTCCTATTCTATTTGAGTCAAATCCTCTAATGTTTACAGACTTCTCAACTCTTCCTCCTCTGTTTACTAAAGTTATACCTGTAGTTTTGTCTAAAACTTCAGTAATATCTTTAGATGCAGTATTTTCTAAAGTTTGTGATGAAATTTTGTTTGTATCATATTTCACACCATTGTTATCTTGTATTGAAATTTCTCCAAGTGTAAAGCTACTTTGTGCTAACAAAACACTTGAAGCAATACATGAAAGTAAAATTATCTTTTTCATTTTCTCCCTTTTAATAATTGGTAAAATACTTTTTACTATAAAATATGCTAAAATAGCATATTAAAAAATATAGTCCAATTTTGTGTAGTAAATTGACTATTTAGTAAATTTTTTTTGGTAAAAAAGATTTTACTTTAAAAAGTTTTATAAATACTTAATAAACTAAAATTTAAGTTATATTTTAGTTTGAATAGTAAAATTGACTATTTTATTTTTAAAAAAAAGTTAAAAAAATTTAAGATAATATAAATGAGTTATAAAGATAAAGAGACTTGAAAAGTCTCTTATATCTGTTTTTTTAATCTGTTACTTTTCTAATGCTATTAAACCATCAGCTAAATTAACTTTCCAAGCATAATAATCATGTCCACTTTGAAACTCTTTATATATAAAATCATAACCCTTTGATTCAAGTACTGTTCTTAAGTGTCTATTACTTTCTAAAATATCTATAGAAAAATATCCAGTCTCATAAGTACCAGCATTTAAATAAAACTTAATATCTTTTTTATTTGATTTAGCAATTTGTCTTGTTAACCATTCAGGTTCAGGGTTATTATTAGAGTCTTTCCAAAAAGAACCTGATTGGCTTAATACCTTTCCAAAATATTGAGGATAAGTAAAAGCAACAAAAGCTGAAGCTAAACCACCATAACTAGAACCTGTCAAGGTAGTGTTTTTTGCTTTAAATTTCATATTTGTTTTTTGTTCAACAAAAGGGAGTAACTCTTTTGCCATAAAATCTGCAAATTCCTTATTTGAAGGCAGTTCTAAAGCTCTAGAATTCCTTGTTGGATTATCAATAAAAACAGCAATTGTTGGCTTGATTTTATTTTTATAGATTAAATTATCAAGAATAGTAGGTGTATCAATTTTTACTTGATATTCAACTCCATCAAATACAAAAAGAAGTGTATAGTCTTTTTTTAAATCAAAATTTGAAGGTTTATAAATAGTAATATTTCTAGTATTATTTAATATATCACTTTTAATTTTATAATTTTTTAATGAACCTTTAGGACTATTAGCTTTTACACCCCAGTCTTTATATTCTTTGTCTTTTATTTCAAAAGTTGAATTAGTCATATATTTATCTAACTTTAAATCTTTTGCCATCTTGTAAGGATATTTATTTAAAGGATCCATTTGAGATGTAGCTAAAATAGCCATTCTTTGTTCTCTACTCGTTCCATCAATAGTTGGCACATCAGGTGCAATTTGATATGACATTCTAATACCTTTTTTTACTACAAAACTTTTAAACCAAATATCACTATTTTCTAATCTATTAAAATAAACATGTTCATGGCTTGGTCCCCCAAACAATCTTACATTGTGTTTTGCACCTTGATATAAAAATGTTAAAATTGATTCTTTATCATTTAATGGTTCTACTAAGGGTGTTCCTATTTTTTTAATTTTTTCCCAAAACTCTTTAGTATTTTTATTTGTTAAAAGATTCTTTTTTTCATTTTTGATTATGTCACTTATAATTTCTACTTTTTTATTTTCTTTAAATTTTATAGGTAGAATTTTATCTATGCTTAATTTAAAAGTATTTTCTTTTGACTTATTCTTTAATTTTATATAGAATTTTTGAGAATCATTAGTCACAAATATCAATTTATTTTGAAGTTTATTAGGTTGATCCATTCTTCTTAGAAAATGTTTATTTTTGTCTAATAAGTCTATCCTATCAACTTTAGTACCTAAAATAAAACTACCTCTTATATATGAATTTTTTACTAACTCTAAAGGAAATAAAACTTCTTTATTAGCTTTTATTTTCTTTTCTAAGATAATAGTTTTTGATGATGCAAACATTGATATGTTAAGACATATTATACAAAGAAAAGAGAAGATAAGACTTCTCTTTATTTTTTTAGAATTTATATTCAAGTGACACTCCATAAGATCTTGGTGCTCCATACATTGTATAACCACCTTTCATTAAAGAAGAAAAATATCTTTCATCTGTTAAGTTATTTACATTTAAAGAGATATTTGTATTTTTATTTACTTTATAACTACTCATTAAATTATAAACTACATAACTTTTTTGTGATACATCTTCATATCTACTATCGTATGTTCTACTTTTCCAGTTTGCAGATGCACCTAATTTTAATCCTGTAATTTCTTTTGGAGAATATGTAATAGAAGCATTTAACATTCTTCTTGGTATGTGTCTTGTTACATCATTTTTATCTGCATCTTTAATAGAAAGATTTGTATATCCAATAGAAGTATTAATAGTATCATTAATATCACCAGAAACTTCTATTTCAAATCCTTTACTTGTAACTCCATCTATTGCTCTGAAATAATCTTTACCATTAGGTAATTTACCCATGTTTTCAGCAACATTCTCTTTTTTTGTTTCAAATAAAGCAAAAGAACTATTTAAAGTTCCATCAAAAAATGAAAATTTAAGTCCAACTTCATAGTTGATACCTTCTTCTGCATCTAGCTGATCTCCATTTTTATCAATATTATTTTGAGGGTTATAAGTCGTAGTATAACTCATATAAGTAGATATATTATTAGTTATTTTATATACAAAAGAAAGATATGGAGTTAAAATAGAAGTATCTTTTTTTGTATATGCACCATTCCAAGCAGTTCCTTTTTCATCATAATTTGCTATTTTACTTCCAATTAACAAACTAAGATTATCAAGTATATGAAAATTTGTTGCTGCACTAAAAGATAACTCTTTTTGTATATAATCTGTATTTTCAAGTGCTGAAAAGTCATAATTTCTAGCTGGTGTTGAACCATCCCAAGTACTTAAGTCTATAGGATATTTTGTTACTTCTGTTAATCCCTTTCCTGTATATTTATGTTTTGTGTAATTTGTATTAAAAACAACTTCATGTTCTTTATCAAATAAAGAATATTCTCCATTTAAAGTAAGGTCTAAAGAGTTAGTTTTATACTCATCATCGGCATAAATATTTGCCCAAATTATTCCAGGATCTAAAGTAGACACATCATTATCTTGTTCATTATTATTATATGAATAAGTAGATTTTAATTTCCATTTATCAGATAGTATAGACTCTAATTCTAAAAATGCATTGGTTGTCTTAGTATTTCTATATGACCAGTCTGAACTTGGATTTACTGATATGTCATATTTTTTTTCTTGTAATTCTCTACTATCAAATCCTCCATGTTGTGAACCATTATTTTTATCTTCAACTCTTGTTAATCCAAATGTCAATGTATTATTATCATTAATATCTCCATCAATTATTGCAGAAAAAATAGTTGACTTAGTATCTCTTCTATCTAAATAAGAGTCTGCTTTTTCATATGCTGCTAATACTCTTGCTCTTATAGTTTTTGAATCATTTAGAGAACCTGAAACATCACCTTCTATTCTTCTTTTATTCCAAGAACCACCAGATATTTTTGTACTTGCTTGGAAATCTTTTGTAGGTCTTTTTCTAACCATATTAATAGTAGCAGATGGATCTCCATGATTACTAGTAAGTCCTGTTGCTCCTCTAGTAACTTCAACATGATCATAAAGAAACATGTCCATATCACCATAAATATACCCATTATTACTGGCACCCACTCCATCTATTAAAAAGTTAGTTATATTAAAACCTCTTGAAGTATATCTTGTTCTATCACTTTCAAGTTGTTCTACTTCGATTCCTGTTGTATTATTTAATACATCATTTATAGTGTTTAAATTAAAATCTTTCATTTGTTGTTGAGTTATAACTGATACACTTTGTGGTGTATCTAGTATTGATAGATTCATTTTTGTTGCAGAAGACATTGAATTTATAGTATAAGAATTGCTATTTTCTGTCATTCCATCATCATTTGATATAATATCAATTGAACCCAATGATGTATTATTTTTATTTATTTTGTCATTTGCAATTAAAGTATTACTTAGTGCAATTATTGCAACAAACGATAACAACGATTTTTTAGAAAAAATCATTTAATCTCCTTTTAAATTGATACTGAGTATCATAACCAATAAAAATGACAATGAAATAACTTTAGGAAAAAAATTGACAAAAATTCCAAATTTTATGCAAAAAGAAATAGATATATTAATTGTAGAAGATGAAACACTTTTAGCAATGGGAATGAAGTGTATATTAAACGATTTCAATTATAATGTAAGTGGAATAGAAACAACAGGAAAAAATGCAATTGAACATGTAAAAAGGAATCAACCAGATTTAATTTTAATGGACATTCATTTAAAAGATTCTATGAATGGAATAGAAACAGCAAAATATATATGGCAATACTATAAAATTCCAATAATATTCTTAACTTCATATGGTGATTCAAAGACGGTAAAAGAAGCAATGATTTGTGAACCTTATGCATATTTACTTAAACCTTGTCGAGATGAAGAGATAAGAGCTACAATAGAAACAACAATACATAAACATAATTATTTCTTTAAAAATAAAGAAATAATAGGAAAAGAGAAAAATACAAAGACTATCTTTTTAGAAGACAATTTCTCCTTTGATAAATTAAAGGGTATATTATATAAAGAGGGCAAGGCTCTAAAACTGACAGGAAATGAAGTGAAACTGATACAATTATTAAGTGATTATCCAAAAGAACCTGTAAACTTCAATTATATAAGCACTTATATTTGGAGAGAAGAAGCTTATGATTTAGCAAAACTTAGAACTTTGATTTATAGACTAAAAATAAAAATTGGAAGTAATCTTATAGAAAATGTATTTGAATTAGGATATAAATTAAAAATAAAATAGATGCTTAAACTTAATCTTAATTCATTAAATACAAAAATCTTTATTAGCTTTATATTATTAGGACTGTTTTTATTAAGTCTTTTATTAATGCAACTTATACCAAATATGCAAAATGAACAAAAAAAACAGATCTTAAATGAAATTGAGAATATTATATATTTAACTACTCAACAAGTGATTCTTGCAGAAAAAGCAATCAAAAATAATGGGATTATTAAAAGAGATAAATTAAAATCTATTATGGAACTTGAAGCAAATAAAATATATAACAATATCAATAGATTAAGTGATATAGAAAAATTATCAGCAATTACATATAAGACAAATAATAAAGAGGCTTCATTTAATATTACAATTTTAGATAAAAATAAAAATGTAATCTTTCAAGTGGAAAAAGAAGATTTTAGTCAAATAAAAGACAAACTAAGAATAGATGATTTTCTAAGATATGATGAAAAAAATGAATATGTTTGTTCTTCTGGAATTAGAAAGTTTTTTTATACAAAGAAATTGACTGATACAGATAAATATTTTGTATTATCTTGTGATATTGATAAAATGCCAATTAAAGGCAAAGGACTTGAACTAAATATTAAAGCTGATATTCAAAGTAGCTTTTCAAGGCTAGAAAGATTTCATAAGGGAAAGACTTACCTAATGTGGCTAAATATTAAAAATGCAAAAGAGAATAAAGTTTTATATAATAAAAATGATAATTCAGAATATAATACAAAATATTGTTTAAGCAGATTATCAAAATTTAGATTTCCAAAAACTGGACTTCTTACTGGAAAAGAAATCTTAAATGCAATAGATAAAGAGCCTATAAAACATCTTCTTGACTCCTCTGAAGATCCAGGTAACTATGTTTATCCTACTTTAACTTGGGTTAGATTAATAAGTGGTGATAGCAATGAAAAGTTTCTTTATATAACTTCAGTATATGAAAAAGATTTTATTCAAAATATAGACTCTTCTTTATTGAAAGTTTTACCAGCTGTGATTATCTCTTTTATTATTGCACTAATAATTGGTGCTTTTTTATTTAGAAGATTATTTAAAAGTATAAATATACTTACACATACTTCAAAGCAAGTAAATGAAGGTAAGTTATATCATAGAAATAATTTAAAAGGGAATGATGACATAGCAATGTTGGCAAACTCTTTTGACAAAATGTTAGATTCTTTAGAAAAAAATATTAATGACTTAGATAAAAAAGTTGAAGATAAAACAAAACAATTGAGTAATTCTTTAAAAGAAAAAGAAACTTTGCTAAAAGAGATTCATCATAGGGTAAAAAACAATTTAGCCATCACTATAAATTTAATTAAATTAGAAAAATCAAAAATCAAAAATAAAGACACATTAGATTCTCTTACTAATATCCAAGAAAGAATTTTCGTAATGGAGCTATTACATAGAAAACTATATGAATCAGAGAACTTAAGCTTTATTTCATTAAAAAAATATATAAAAGAACTAACAAAAGATATTGAGCTTAGTTACAATAAAACAAATTACATCAAAATAAACAATCACATTGATGATATAAACATGGATATTGATAATGCACTACCTTGTGGAATTATCATAACAGAGTTAATTACAAATTGTTTCAAGTATGCATTTAATGGTAAAAATGGTGTAATTGATGTATCTTTTAAATGTATTAATAATAAATGTTATTTAACTGTTAAAGATAACGGTATAGGCTTAGATAAAAATATTGATATAAATAATACCGAAACTTTAGGTTTACAGATTATTTCAAATATTGTAAAAGGGCAGTTATTTGGTGAGTTTAAATATTCTTATCATCATGGTTCTAAGTTTGATATAATTTTTAATATATAACTCCTATAATACTTTTTTAAAATAAGAATATTAAAATAGAATTAATTTTAACAGATATAATATATACTATTATATTAAAATAAGGAAATTTAAGTAAAATAAACTTTACTTATTTACTAAAGTATTTGAAGATATAAAGGGTTATTGTAAAAATGAATTTAAAAGTCAAGTTGTGGATTGAAAACAAAAATAGAAACCTTATTTTTGGGGATGGTAAAAATTTGATCTTGCAATATATTGACTCTACTGGTTCTATTAGTGAAACAGCAAATAAACTTTCTATGTCTGAAGATAATATTTTAAAGCACTTAAGAATTTTAGAAGATAATAATAGTAGTGAAATGGTATTAAAGATACAAGGATTGAAAAAAGACTCAAAAGCATCTTATGTTTTAACTCCTGAAGCTAGAATGGTTTTACAAACCTATCAAATTTATCAATATGATATTAATAAGTTTGCTCAAGAAAAGTTTAAAGAAATTTTTAAAGACTTTATTTAATAATAAGTTTGAACACATAAAAAAAGGCTAGTAAAATTACTAGCCTTCTAAAGATTTTGCTATTTTTATTGAATTAAAAAATTAACTATACTCTTCTGTTAATTTATCATAAAATTTAACGTATTCAGTATCACCTTCATCTCTAGCTTTCATAGCTGGTCTTGGATGTTCATTTAAGTGACCTGTAATGATGTACGGTACACTTGGACCCCAGTCTAACTCCTTTTCTAAAGCAACCATATGTTGCTCAATAAATTTTAATACAGGAGCTAATTTATATTTTGGATTTTTTAAGAACCCAAGTAGTAATTCCATAGCACAGTTTCCTGCACCTCTTCCTAATCCACAAACTGTAACATCAAGGTAGCTAGTTCCATAAATCATAGCTTCTAATGTATTAGCATATGCAAGTGTTAGGTTATTGTGTGCATGGATACCAACTTTTTTACCAGCTGGTTTTGCAAATGATAAATATTTTGCTGTTAGTTTATTTATTTGTTCTGGATAAAAAGAACCAAAGCTATCTGCAATATAGATTACATCTACATTTGTTTCAGCAAGTTGTGTTAAAACTTCTGTTAACTCATCATCAAATGATTTTGAAATAGCCATGATATTACATGTAGTTTCATAACCTTTTGCATGGAAATCTTCAATTAACTCAATAGCTTCTGGTAGTTGGTGAATATATGTAGCAATTCTAATCATATCTACTACTGATTCAGACTTTGGTGGAATCTCTTCTTTTATAGTTCTTCCAACATCTGCCATAGTAGCAATTTTCATATTAGTATTGTTTTCACCTACAATTCTTTTAATATCCTCTTCTTTACAGAAGTTCCAAGCCCCATACTCATCTTCACTCATAACAGTTGGTGATACGTTTTTACCGATTTCCATATAGTCAATTCCAGCTGCAACACACATTTCGTAGTGAGCTTTTACAAATTCATCAGTAAAGTGGTAATTATTAACAAGTCCACCATCTCTTATAGTACAGTCAAAAACTTTTACGTCTTTTCTAACCGAAAGTATAGAACCTTTTCTTTCTAACATAATATATCCCTATTTCTTAGTAATTAAATGTGACAAGAATAATACCTTAAAGTTATAAAAAAAGTTATTAAACACTCTTAAAACTCACGTCTTTCTTGACCTTTGTAACTTTTTGGTGACATTGAGTCTCTAATTATTAGCAATTACATTAAAATATTATTTATAAAATAATCAATGCTTTTAAGATATAATGCGCCTATGAATGAAATATTAAAAAAATTAGATTTAGTAGAGTATATAGACTCTTTTTCAAAACTTTTTGCAAGGCAGAAGCCTGTAGTGTTAGAAGGTGATATCAATCTTCACTTTAGATTAATAAATGAGCTTTCAAATTTTGAAATAAAACAACCAGTAAATGTAGAAAATTTAGATACACAAATAATTCATATTCAAAAACAAGGTATTTTAAAATCTTATGAAATATATGAATTTATAAAAATCATTAATTACTTTTTATATCTAAAAAAATTCTCTTTTGAAGGAAAACTAGAAGAGTGGATAGAAAAAATTATTATTCCCGAAGAGCTTATAAAAATTTGTGATTATTTTGATGAAAAAGCAAAACTAAAACATGGTATTGATGAAGATTATGACAGAGTAGTTGAAGCAATAAAACAGAATAAACAAGAGATAAAACAAAATCTTTATAAAACTATAAATTCAAGTAAAATTAGATCTTATATGGTTGACTCTCAAGTTCATTATATAAATGGTGAAGAGTGTTTACTTGTAAGAGGTGGTTTTAATCATGTTTTAAAAGCACAGGTTTTAGACAGGTCAAACTCTGGATTCTTTTATGTTTTACCACATAGTGTTAGTACTTTAAAACAAAAACAAAATGATTTACAAAATAAACAAGAAGAGATTTTATTAAAACTTTGTAAACAAATCACTTCTACTTTTGAAAAGCATTTACTATTTTTAAAGTTTATAAATAAAGAGTTTGATAGGTTTGATCATTATCAAGCAAGACTTCATTTTGCAAAAATTGGTGATAAAAACTTTATTTTACCGAATAAAAAAGGTAAAAATAGACTTGTAGAGTTTAAGCATCCAGCACTTCATGAGCCAAAACCTATTTCTATTGATTTTAGCAAATCAGTTATTATGATTACTGGTGTAAATGCTGGTGGTAAAACTATGATGTTAAAATCCATTTTAAGTGCAGTGTTTTTATCTAAATATTTACTTCCTTATAATGCTCACCATGAGACAGAAATTGGAAATTTCAAATCAATTCAAGCAGTTTTAGATGATCCACAAAGTGTAAAAAATGATATCTCAACTTTTGCAGGAAGAATGGTAGAGTTTTCTAAACTATTCTCTAGTAAAGGTGCAATTGTTGGAGTGGATGAAATAGAACTTGGAACAGATTCAGATGAAGCAGCAAGTCTGTTTAAAGTGATAATTGAAGACTTAATTCAAAAAGATATGAAGATTATTATAACAACTCACCACAAAAGACTTGCAGCACTTATGGCATCAAATGAAAATGTTGAGTTAATAGCAGCTCTTTATGATGAAGCAAATCAAAAGCCAACTTATGAGTTCTTACAAGGAACTATTGGTAAATCATATGCCTTTGAAACAGCTAGTAGATATGGAATTCCTCATAATGTAATCAAAAGAGCAAAAGAAGTTTATGGGGAAGATAAAGATAGGTTAAATGAACTTATAGAAAGAAGTTCAGCCTTAGAAATTGAGTTAAAACAAAAGATTGCAAAACTTGATGAAGAGATAAAAGAGCATGAAAGATTAAATAGAAATCTAAAAGATACAAAAGAGAGTCTAGATAATCATATTTTCATGGAAAAATCAAAACTTCACAAAGAGTATAGAGATGCAAGAGATGAAGCTAAAAAAGCAATTAAAGCAAAAATCTCTAAAGAGGGACATAGACACTTAAACACAGCCCATGAAAAAGCTTCACAAATTAAAACCCAAAAAGTTAAAGATGTTGAGGAGAACTTAAAAGAGGGTGATAGAGTTAAATATAGAAACTCTAAAGGAGTTATTATCTCAATCAAAGGTAAACGTGCTTTCATTGAAAATGAATTAGGTATGAGACTTCAAGTTCCATTAGTTGACCTTTCAAGAAGTGGAAATCCTCCTAAAATAAAACAAAAACCAAAAGCAACTGTAACAGTTCAAAAACCAGATTCTGGTCATGTAAAACTAGACTTACATGGACAAAGAGTAGAAGAGGCATTAGAAAACTTAGATAAGTTTATTTCTGACTCTTTAATTGCAGGATTTGATGAAGTTTTAGTTTACCATGGTATTGGTACTGGAAAATTAGCAGCAGCTACAAAGAAGTATCTTGACAAACATCCAAAAATAAAAGCATACGAAGATGCCCACCCAAGTAGTGGTGGTTTTGGTGCAAAAGTTATAAAACTATAAGGGAAAAGTATGGAACAAATGGAACAAGAAATCCAATCAATACAAAAAGTATATAACCTTTTAATAGAGTTTTTTATGAATTATAGTTTCCAAATTATTGGTGCTATAATTATCTTAATACTTGGATTTTTTATAGGTAAAAAAGTATCTCAAGCTGTACAAAGACTTTGTGATAAAAATAATTTGGATGTTACTCTTACAAAGTTTATAGTAAATACTGTAAAGTTTGCAATTATAATTGGTGCAATAATAATTGCAGTTGGAAAACTAGGTATTACATTAACACCCTTTATAGCTGGTATTGGTGCTGCTTCACTTGGTGCAGGACTTGCTTTACAAGGAACTTTATCAAACTATGGAGCAGGGCTTTCTATAATTATTACTAGACCTTTTATTGTAGGAAATACGATTACAGTACAAGATGTGTTTGGCGTCGTTGAAGAGATAAAGTTAGGATATACAGTACTTTTAACAGAAGATGGAGAACAAATCACAGTTCCAAATAAATATATTATTGGAGAGGTTATTGTTAACTCTTTTGATTATAGAATTGTTGAAGCAACTATTGGAGTTGCATATAATAGTGATATGGATAAGACTATCTCTTTAATTTTAAATGAGTTAAACAAGTTTGAAGAGTATATTTCAAAAGAGGCTAAACCTCAAGTTGGAATAAAAGAGTTTGGTGACTCTTCTGTTAATATTGAGTATAGATATTGGGCAAAAACAAATAACTATTTTGAGACACAATACAAAGTAAATTTTGCTATTTTTGAGACTTTAAAGAAAAATTCTATCGAAATTCCTTTCCCTATAAGAGATGTATTTATTCATGAAAAAAAAGCATAAAATAGATTTTCTATTTTATGCTAATAAATGATTTAAATACACATTCTATTCTATTTTTTATGTCACTTCCATCTTGTTTCATATAGTCAGTTTGTATCTTATAAATTTGTTTTTTATTAATTTTGAATTCAAATACTAAATAACCAGCGTAAAGTTTAGCTTTTTTATTTTTTTTGCCTTTATCTTCTTTGTCATTTTCATATATATAATAATCTATTTCAAGTTTCTTCTTTGAATCTTTATTTGAAGTAAAATATAAGCTAAGAACTTCACTTACTTCTTTTTGTAATTCATTTTTAGAATAATAATTGATTAAAACTGACTTCATAATCTTTGAGTACTCAATATCTGAAATTATTTCTATATTTTGTGATTTTAGTAGTTCAATAGCTTCTTTAATTTTTTCTTTATTTGAGATTTTTTCAAAAGTAGTTGTTTTTTCTTGGCAAGTTAATCTTTTTGATTTGATAGTTTTTTTATTTACTTGTTCATATATTCCATAAGCAAAAAATAGAGCAATAACAAAGATAAGTAATAGTAGTTTTTTCATAATAATATTCCTTTAAATGATACATTAAAGAAATATTACTATTATAATAATTATAAGTAAATAAAATAATTTGTTTATAAGTAAAACTTATCTTATCTTTTTACTGATACATTTAATTTAAATTTTGCCCATTTATCTTTTTTATCAATTTGTACATTTATTTTATCATCAAGTACAATTGCATTTTTATCTGTCTTTTTCTCATTAATTAGGTAGTCTAAAATATTTTGTGTTCTAGTTTTAGCTAAGTTTTCTAACTCTTTTGTAGTAACTTCTTGTAAGGCGGCAAGACTTTCTCTTAGTCTTTTAACATAAGCTTTTTCATCAAAATATTTTGTTCCTTTTTTGTCTGTTTTTTCAAACATTTCTTTTATCGTATCTAAGTCTTTATCTTTAAAGGTTTCTTCAAATAGGTTTTCTAAAGCCTTTTTGTATTCATCTCCTTTTACTATTTTTTTCATTCTTTTTTCTAAAAACTCTTCAAATTTTTTATTTTGTAAGACTTTTTTATCGTAAACTTGGTGATATGAAGGAGTTATATTAATTGCAAGTCTTCTTTTCTTTTCAAGAATTTTTGCAATATTATCTAATGCCTCTTTTTCAGATTCTATAATAGCAGTATTTCCATACTCAAAATCGATACTTTTTATCTTGTCTGCTTCAATTCCAAGTACAGATGCTAAAAGAGTAAATGGCGAAGAAATAGCTTTTGCAATTAAGTTTCTAAACACTTTCCATACAATTGGAGCAATAGCAAATTGAGGGTTATCTAAATCTCCACTAATAGGAATTTCTAAATCAATAATTCCATCACTATTTTCTAAAAGAGCTACAGCTAAATCAAGAGGTAAGTTTGCAGCATCTTCACTTTGTACTTTATCTCCTAATCTTATATCACTAATGATAATAGAGTTATTTGCATTTAGGTTAGATTTTCTAATATTATATTTCAAATTTAGGTCTAGCTTTCCACTATCAATCTCTCTTCCTAAAAATTTTCCAGAATATGGAGTGAAGTTTTTAATAGCTATATTTTTAAATAAAACTGTTGTATCAGTTAGTAGTTTTATATCAGTTATATCTACAGTTCCCATAATTTTTGTATAACCATACTTGTTAACTTTACCTTCCATTTTAAGTTTTGTGGGTTTTGAAGAACTAGAGTTAAGTCTTGAAAAATCTCCATTTAGTTTTGATATATTTGCTTTAAATGGTATTGGTAAGTTTTTATCTTGGAATGCCATTTGAGCATTTTTGATTTTTAAAGGACCAATATCAAATGAGAAATTGTTTTTTTCTTTTTTTGTTTCTGTTTTTTTCTCTACTACTTTTTTTACTTCTTCTTTAGTTTTAGCTTTAGCTTTTTTATCTAGTGTTATAGCTATAAAAGGTTTATTTATCGAAGATGAAACAATTTTTAATTCGTTATTATTGTATGTGATTTCATTTATTAATAATTCAATATCTTTTGCTTTGATATCAGTTTTCGCTTTATTATCTTTAAAACTAAAATTTGGTTCATTTACTCTTATATTATTTACAGTTACTTTGTTATCTATTTTTTTAATTTTATTTACATCAATAAGAATTTCATTAATAGAAATCTTTTTATCTGTTTTTGCATCATTTATTAAAATAGTTGGTTTATTTACAGTTATTTTTGATATCTCTACATCTTGATTTTTATTTTCTATTTCATTTAGATTTATATCAAAATCCTTTGTTGTTATATAAGTTTTTGATTTTTTGTCAGATACTTTTATTTCTTGTGATTTTAGATTAAGATAATCAATTGTAATATCTTTGTTATTAACTTTTAGGTTCTTTCCTTTAAGATTTATATCTTTAATTATTGTTGAAAATAATGTTTTCTTGTCATCAAAAGAGATTTTTGTATTATCAATATTTGTATTTGTTAAGTTTATCTTCCATGGTTTAGAAGTTTCATTTTGTGTTTTTGTTTCTTCTTTTTTTGTATCTTTTTCTTCTTCAATATTTACTAACTTTGTAAGATTTATAGTCTCTTCTTCATCTTTGATAATCTTAGTATTTAATTGGTCTAAAGTAAAAGTTTTAATATCTACACTATTTTTTGGATAGTTAAGGTTTAAATCATCTATTTTTAGAGCTTTTAAATATACAGTTGAGTGTTTGTTTTGCATGATGTTTAAATTTGTAAGGGCAAGATTTAGATTGTTGACTTTTACTTCCAACTCTTTTTTTGTATCTACGTTATATCCGAAGTCTAAGTTAATATTAGTTTCATCTGTTAGCTTGAAGTTAAATAACTCTTCTTTATATGGTAAAAACTCATTTGGTCTTAAATTTGAAAGTTTTACATTCCCATACATATGGAAAGGATAAACTCTAAGCCCACCATTTATATCTAGTTTTGTATGTTTATTTACTAAAATATCTAAACTATGAGATGCCAAAATATTTCTAAAGGTACCTATATCATAAAATGTATAGTTAAACTCGTTGATATTAGTTTCAAAAGGTTTTTTACCCTTTTGTAGTTTTGTAAATTTAATTTTTGCTTTTTGAATAGTTGTTTTATAGATCTGAAACTTGATTGGCTCTGTTGCTTTATCTGTTTTAGACTCTTTTTTCGAATCACTTTTTTCACTTGTTTTAATTAACTTTTCTAGATTAAAACTTTTATTTTCATTTTCAATTATATGAATATAAGGATTAATCAATTGTAAATCTTGAAATGCTAAATGTTTTTCAGTAATAGTTCTAAAAAGATTGAAGTCAATAGTCAATGAATCAACTGAAAATGTTGTCTCTTTTTTATCTTGAACTTTTAAATTTTCTAGTGTAACCGTAAATAAAAATGGATTAAAAGATACTTTTTCTAAGCTAGCTTTTTGTGTAATGTTTGCATTTATATTATCAATAATAATAGGTTTTACTATTTTAGGAACAGCAACAAAACCTAAGATTGAATAGATGATTAATATAGATGATAATATTAAAGCTAATTTATTGTTCTTCATGGCATAGCCTTTTTATGTATTCAATATTATTATAACTAAATATTAGCTACAATCCGTTTACAATAAAGGAAAACAATGACAGTTATAGAATTATTTCAAAAATTATTAAGGTTTAAATCTGTTACTCCTGATGATGATGGAGCATTTGATTTTATAGAGGAGTATTTAGGCGAGGAATGGACTTGCATAAATATCGATAGAGAAGATACTAAAAACAGATTTTATTATAAAAAGTTTAATGACAATCCTCAGCACCTATGTTTTGCAGGACATATTGATGTTGTACCTCCAGGTGAGGGTTGGGATGGTGATCCCTTTGCTGCTGATATTATAGATGGAGTAATTACTGCAAGAGGTGCCCAAGATATGAAAAGTGGTGATGCTGCCTTTTTATATGCTTGTAAACATGCAAAAAACTTTGATGGAACACTTTCAATTTTAATGACAAGTGATGAAGAGGGTGAAGGAACTTACGGAACTATCAAAGCCTTAGAACACTTAAAAGAAATTGACTTCATACCACAATATGCAGTTGTAGCAGAACCAACTTGTGAAGAAGTTTTTGGTGATGCAATTAAAGTAGGGCGAAGAGGAAGTATCAATGGATATATCACTATCAAAGGAAAGCAAGGGCATGCTGCATATCCTGAAAAATGTATAAATCCTGTGCATAACTTTGCAGAGATTTTACCAAAATTAGCTGGACATAATCTTGATGATGGAGATGAATATTTTGCTCCTAGTAAAATGGTTATCACTGATATAAGAGGTGGTATGCAAGTTACAAACGTAACTCCAAATGAGTTAAAACTTATGTTCAATGTAAGAAACTCAACAAATACTACAAGAGAATCAGTAGAAGAGTTTATTCATAAAAATCTTGAAGGTTTAGAGTATGACTTTAGGACAACTCAAGGCTCTTTTCCATTTGTTACAAACAAAGAATCAAAAGTAGTAAAAGCTATGGAAACTTCAATCCAAAAGGTACTTGGAGTAACTACAAAACACTCAACACACGGTGGAACTTCTGATGCCAGATATTTTGGAGCCTTTGGAATAGAAGCTATAGAGTTTGGAGTTATAAATGATACTATTCACTCTGTAGGTGAGAGAACAACAGTTAAAGAGGTTGAAGGTTTAGCTGATGTTTATGTGGACTTGATTAAAAACTTTTAGATTGCAAATGAATTTAAATCGATAAGGCAAAACTTGAAACTAAATGCAGAAAATATAATTAGAGATAAACTTATAGAGAATTTAAAAATTTTAGATTCTGATTTAGTATTATTAAAAAAAGAAGAATTTTTGCCAAATAATCTTGGAACTAGAGGTTTTATTGATATACTGGCAAAAGATTCAAAAAATCGTTATGTAATTATAGAACTAAAAAGAAGTAAAGCTTCATCAAGAGAAGCACTACATGAAATCTTAAAATATATTGAGGGAATAAAAGAAAATAAAAGTCTAAGAAATGATGAAATACAAGTTATGATTGTATCAACAGAGTGGGAAGAATTATTAGTTCCTTTCTCATCATTTATAAATAAAACATCAATATCAATTAGTGGGTATCTTTTAGAAATAGATACTCAATTAAATCCTATATCAGCTAAAATTGTTGAGCCTTTGGAATTAAATAATGATAGATTGCTTAGTGACATTCATTCGATTCATTTATATGAAAATTTAGGAAATTTGAATAAGGGTGTGATATCACATAAAAAAGTTTTAGAACAAAAAAATATAGATGATTATTTATTAGTTATATTAAAAGCATCTCCTGAATACAATGAACTAGTAAAAGAATCAGTTTTATTTAGTTTAAATGAAGTATATAAAAATTTTGATGGAAATAAATCTGATACTAAAATATTTGATATTATTGATAAGATTCCTTCTTATCACTATATTATTTATAGGGCAGTACAAGTATTAAGTGAAGCACACTACTATGATATTATAAAAAAGGATTCAGAACAATATGAAGAATTAAATTACATAAAAGAAGATTATGAAGGAGATGACTTATTTAAATTATTACATGAGTATGCTCTTGATAACGTTGAACCTTCACCTTATTGTGATAGCATGGAAATAGGATATCCTGCAAAATTTTCAAAAAAGTTGTTAGAAGATGAAAAGTGGGAAATTCAAGAAATAATAAGGAACGGAAAATTTTTAAATAATAAACTATTAACTGACGATATACTGATAGAAGAAATATCAGGTAGTATGGGTACAAATAAACAAAAGTATTATAAAGAATTTTCTACAAAAAGTTTATCCTCTTTTGATGAAATAACCAAAGGTGTAAAAAAATGTTTACAAGATAATGTAATTTGGAAGCAAGGTATTTTATATGCATTACAAGCCATAAAAGAAAAAAATATAATTGAAACTGCAAAAGGACATATACAAATCTATAATCCTTCAAATACAATATTATCTATATATCAGTTTTTGAAAGCTAATTCTCCTATTGAATCTTTTTTATGGATTCCAAATTATTTATTATCATTAGAAAATGATAATTATGCCTATGCATATATTGGAGGGTTAGAACCTAATAATATTAAAACTACATTTGCGAATATACTCAATGAATATTATGAAGGTAATAGTTTTGGATTATTACACTGTATGACATGGGGTGGTTATGAACATAGAGATATCCAAATTAGTAGTTCTTTAGGATTAGAATATGCAAATTATTATGTAGAGATTGATAAGAAGAAAAAAAAGAAAACTATGTTTAAATTTAATGGATTCCAATATGTTCAAATTGAAGATGTAGATATTTTTAAATTATTTATAAATTTTATTAATAATAATGATAGCTTAGTTACAGAAATTTGTAATTTTTATGATAAACATTATATTGCTCCCGGAATACTAATGTCTATTAATGAAAATAATATAAGTTTATAGTAACATGAATTTTTATAAAGAGTTAAAATTAGATTTTACAATAGAAAAAAACTTTATGATATATTCTAAGCATATGTAATCCATACAAAGGTAAAAAATGCCATTTTCAAAAGAAGAAAAACAAAAGCTTTTAGAAGTAAAGTTTGAGGGTGAAACCGTTATAAGAAGATTTGAGCAAATAGGTATTGATTCTTTGGAGGCTTTATCTAAAAGTAGTGTGGATGAGATTACGGCTATTGTTTCAGATATTTTGGGAAGCAGTTGTTGGAAAAATTCTCCCCAAGTTAAAAAAGCGGTTCAAAATGCCATTGATTATGTTAAATCTGTCCAATAAATTTAAAAATTAAAAAAGAGTTAATACATAATGAACCTAGAACAAATAGAATCTATATTTATGGCTAAACAAGGTGCAACAAAAGATTTTCCTTTTGGTGATGATACTATGGTCTTTAGAGTTATGGATAAGATGTTTGGTCTTATTAGTTTAAAAACAACTCCATTAAATATAAATTTAAAATGTGATCCAAATGATGCAATAGCCTATAGAGATATTTATGAGTGTGTAAATCCAGGTTATCATATGAATAAAAAGCATTGGAATACTATAACTTTAGATGGGACTATGAAAGAAGAGACAATAAAAGACATGGTCAATGAATCATATGATTTAGTAGTATCGAAACTAACAAAAAAACAAAGAGAAGAGTTACTTTTTAAATAACTATAAAATGAAAAGAGATATACTATCGCATAAATAAAAAAGGAAAAAACAATGAATACTTTACTCTAATTCAAGGGTAAAATCTGACTTATCCTTGATACTAAATATAGATAGTTCAAGGAATTTATATGCAATATCTACAAATAAATAATCTTACTTTTAAATATACAAGCAGTGAAATATTTTCAAATCTTAATTTGAGTTTTGAAAAGGGTTGGAGCTGTTTAGTTGGTTCAAATGGTTCAGGTAAAACCACACTTTTTAAACTTATTGCCAAAAGATTAAACCCTCAAGAGGGAAATATCGTTGGCAATGAATTGGTCTATTATTGTGAACAAGAACTTCATGAAAAACCAAATGGTTTTGAAGAGTTTCTTTATACATACAATACAAAAACATTTAAGCTAAAAGAGTTGCTTCACATAGAAGAGGAGTGGTTTTATAGGTGGGAAACTCTAAGTTTCGGCGAGCGAAAACGCATACAAATAGCCATTGCTCTTTTTTTAGAGCCTGATGTTTTATTGCTTGATGAACCAAGTAATCATCTGGATATAAAAACAAAAGAGATATTGATAAAGAGTTTGAAAAACTTTAAAGGCATTGGTATTTTAATAAGCCATGACAGAGAACTTTTGAACTCTTTGTGCCATAACACAGTTATTATAAAAAATAAAAAAATCTATAACTATAAAACCACTTTCCAAAAGGCAATAGAAGAGTTAGATTTATATTTTAACTTTTTGCAAAAAGAGAATGAAAATATAAACAATAAAGTGAAAAAATTACAAAAAAATATTCAAGTACAAAAAGAGAAAGTATCCCAATCAAAAAGCAGATTGTCCAAAAAAAATATAGATACAAAAGATAAAAGTCTAAAAGAGAAAATAAACTTAGCAAAACTTACAGGAAAAGATAAGTCTGATTCAAAACTTGTGACAAGTTTTTCTAAAAAAGCCCAAGAATTGTCCTCTAAAAAAAATGAAATAGAAAAAAGTTTTGACAAAGGTATTTCAATAAAAGATGAAAAGAGTAAAAAAGAGAACTTCTCTTTTCTTTTGCAAAAAGGTCAATTACATTTAGGTGAAAAAAAGATTTTAAAATATGAAAATCTATCTTTGAATAAAGGTGATAAAATAGTCATAATAGGTGATAATGGCGTAGGGAAAAGCAGTTTTTTAAAGCTACTTATTTCAAAAATAACACCCCTTAAAAGCTATTTATATCTTCCCCAAGAGATAGATTTAAAACAAAAAGAAAATCTTTTTGAAGCAATAAAGAGTTTGAACAATGAAAAAAAAGGTGAACTTTTTACTCTTATTCAAAGGTTATCTTCAAATCCTAAAAATCTTTTAAACAATGAAAATACAAGTTCTGGAGAGCTTAGAAAACTTTTTATTGCAAAGGCTTTATTGGATAATATACAACTTATAATATTAGATGAACCAACCAATCATATGGATATAGATTCTATACAGTCTTTAGAACAAGCTTTAAAAGAGTATCAAAACACTCTAATAGTAGTAAGTCATGATAAAACTTTTATAAAAAATATAAATACGAGAAAGTACTCCATCACAAAAGGTATAGATGATTTTTATGAGTTAAAGGAGTTAAATGCAAATAATACAATATGATAAGAAATATAAAAAAAAGATCCCCGAACTTTTTACCAACACCATTCATAAAACATGCAATAAAGAGTATACAAAAGAGCAATTAAACGCTTGGGCAAATTTGCATATTGATTATAAGTCTTGGGAAGAAAGATTAAATAAAACAAAACCATATTTGGCAATACTTGATGAAAAACTTGTAGGTTTTGCAGAGTTTTATGAGAATTATATTGATTGTTTTTATGTACATCATGAGTATCAAGGTTGTGGTATAGGAAAGATGCTTTTAAATCATATTTTTAAAATAGCAAAAGAGAAAGAACAAACTTCATTAAGAGTAGATGCAAGTATCACTGCAAAACCATTTTTTGAGAAGTCTGGTTTTATAGAAGTAAAAAAGAATAAAGTCATAAGAAATAATATAGAGTTAATAAATTTTAGTATGCAAAAAGTATTATAATTAAAAGGCAATGAGTATTTATACTCATTATCCTTCATAATCTTCTATTTTAAAACTATTAAAAAGTATGTCTGTTGCATACATTCTTGAACCATGATTTAAAGCATCTAATATATCTTTATCACTCCAACTTTGTGCTTTTAGTTCATTTATTATGTTTTCATCTACTTTGTGTGGATTTTTAACTGAATCAATTACAAATTTTAAAAGAGTATTTTCCTCTTTTGTTAATTTGTGACTAGCAATATCATTTTTTAGTTTTTCCACATCTTCTATGCTCCATTTTGCTTTGTTTATAAGAAGTGCAGAATTAAAATCAATACAAAAGTTACATTTTTCTTGATTTGATACACAAACTCTGATACTAGCAAGTAATGGCATTGATAAAGTTTGATGATTTGCATAATATTTAATAAATTCAAGTTGTTGTTTTAGTAACTGGGGACTTGAACTAAAAAGTTTAGCATTATTTCCTACTTCACCTCTTAGTTTTATTATCTCTTCATATATCTCTTGTAATTCACCAGTTGCTTCTTCTTTTTCATAGGTTTTAATTAGTGGCATAAGTTCTCCTTTTATAGTTGACCTGTAGGTCAAGTAGAATAATACTTAAACTTGACCAGTTTGTCAAGTCCAAAATGTTATAATAAAAAATGGAAAAAAATACAAGAATCAATTTAATAAATTCAGCATTTAAAGAGATATATGAAAAGGGGTATCAAGGTGCTTCTATGACAACTATTTTAAAGAGTGCAAAAGTACACAAAGGATCAATGTATCATTTTTTTGCAAATAAGAAAGAGTTGGCTTTAGTATCTATAGAAGAAAAGATTTATGAAAGGTTTGATGAAAGATATACTTCAATTTTACAAAATGAATCAAACTATTTAGAAACTTTTATTGAAAGTTTAAAAGATATTACCCAAAGAGATTTTAATAAAGGTTGTCCTATCGCAAATGTAATACAAGAGATGTCAAATCTTGATAGTGATTTTAAAGTTTTGATGGAAAAAATTTATTTGTCTTTTAGAAAAAATATAAAAGATATTTTGGATAAAGCTATTGAAAAAAAAGAGATGAAACAATGTGATACTACAAAACTTGCACTTTATATAGCTTCAACTTTAGAAGGTGCAATACTTTCTGCAAAAGCAACAGGAAATATACAAGACTATGTAGATGTAGTAGAAATACTTTCTATTTATATTTTATCTTTTCGTTTATAAAGGAGTTATATGCAAAATAAATTACATTTTATGTGTGGAAAAATGGCAGCAGGTAAATCTACACTATCAACAAAAATATCAAATGAAAATAATGCAATTTTTTTAAGTGAAGATGAACTTTTAAAAAAGTTATATCCTGATGAAATAAAAAACATTGAAGATTATATAAAGTATTCAAAAAGATTAAAAGATACGATGTATGAATTTATTGTTGAACTTTTAAAAAAAGGCAATGAAGTTGTTTTAGACTTCCCTGCAAATACTGTTGCTCAAAGGCAGTGGTTTAAAGATATATTTGAAACAGCAAATGTTGAACATATTATGTATTATGTAAAAAGAAGTGATGATGTGTGTAAAGAGCAACTAAAAAAAAGAAATGAAAACTTACCAAAAGATGCTCCTTTGATAGATGAAGCAACTTTTGATGCAATTACAAAATATTTTCAAGAACCAAAAGAAGATGAGGGTTTTAATATAAAGTATGAATAATTTTGTGATAGGGTGTAGCCTATCACAATTTAAGAATTTATTTAAAAACTTTCCCAATCATCATTATCTTTTTTATCTTTGATAATTTCTTTTTGTATTGTTGGTTTTGATTTTTCTTCAGTCTCTATTTTCTTTTGATTTTTTTTAGCTTCAACATTATCTTTTCCTCTAAACTCTTTATTATCTGCATCACTTACTACAAATTTAGCTATTTGATCTGTTAAGCTTGCAATATCTTGTGTTTCAGATGCAATCATTGCATTTTCTTGTGTTTGCTGATCTAATTGGTTTACTGCAACATTTATTTGTTCTATTCCAGAAAGCTGCTCTTTAGAAGCACTCTCAACATCAGAAATTAGATTTGTTGTTTCTTGAATATCTTCATTTAATACTTTATATCCTTTAATCATCTCATCTGCAATATTTTTTCCATCATTAGCTTTATTTGTTGCATTTTCTACTAATGATTTTATTTCACTTGCAGCTTCAGCACTTCTTGATGCTAAGTTTCTAACTTCTCCTGCAACAACAGCAAAACCTTTTCCTGCTTCACCTGCCGTTGCTGCTTCTACTGCTGCATTTAAGCTTAGAATATTTGTTTGGAAAGCTATTTGGTCTATTACAGTTATAGCCTCATTAATTGCAGTAACTTGCATATTAATATCTTCCATTGCAAGAGTTGTGTCATTTGCTAATTTTTCACCTTTACTTGCTGATTCAGTTACACCATCTGAAAGTCGAGACATTTTTGCTATATTTTCTGTATTACTTCTAATATTACTCGTAATTTCTTCTAAAGCTGCTGCTGTTTCTTCAAGTGAACTTGCTGCTTCATTAGAACTTTCATTTAATTTATCTACATTATTTAGTAAGCTATTTGAACTTTTTTCTAGTGTTAAGCCATTTGATTTGTTTTCCACTAACATTTCAGTTATTGAATCACCTAAACTATTTACTCCAGAGGCAAGTTTTAAAAGATGTTCTTTTAATCCTTTTGTAGATATTTTGTTTAAATAGTTATATGAAGAATATTCCTCAACAATATCTAATACATTATTAATATTGTTTTCTAAAGTATCTGCCATTTTATTTAGTACATCTTTTAGTTGCATTAATGCTGGATTTGATACATTTATATCTAATCTTTGTATTAAGTCACCTTGTTCAAACTCCCCTAATACTGTTATCGTTTCATCTATTAATCTTCTATCTTCTTCTATTCCTTTTTTTGTTTTCTCTATATTAATATTAATTATTTTTGTCATATTTCCAAATTCATCTGTGGAGTCAATTTTTATTAACTCCACTTCTGTTATTTCTCTGTTTAAGTATTTAAAGAAGTCTATTAGTCCTATTTGGAAAGTATTTAATAAGTTAGATATGTTTCTAGGTAATGCTATTGCTAGGAAAATTGCTAAAGTTAATATTATAATAGATATCGTTGTAATTAATGATTTCATATTTGAGTTTAATTGTTTAACTGCTGGTCCAATTAAATCTTGTTCTTCTTTTATTGATAATTTTACTTCTTCACTTAAATTTGCAATGACAGGACCAAGAACATTAAGTTTTTTTTCAAGTATTTCACTTCTTTTAAGAGTATCTTTATATATTAATGTAAGTGCATCTGTATATTTTTTTATTAAATCAATTGCTTCATTAAGTTGAGTTATTCTTTTTGCACTTTGTATAGTATTTCTTAATTCAGTTAAATGTTTAGATAAAGATTTAAACTCACCTTCTACTTTATTGTAGTTATTTTTAGATTCACTTTCTAAAAACTTCATTGTATAAAGTCGTGCTAATAGTAGACTTCTAATTGCACTACCAGTGAGATATGAAGCTTCATGGTCTTTTTCATTTTTTGTAGCTTCAAAAACAGAAGACAAAATAGTTTCAATTTTTTTGCCATTTACATTTAATATTGTATTTAATATTTTATCTTTATTTTTTGTATATTTTACTATTTCATAAAAGCTACTTTTATATGTAGTTAAATCATTTTCTATTTTTAACATATTTGTAGCTCGAGTTGGATGTTGAATATCTTTTTTTGCTATATCAAGAAATTTTTGAGTTTTTTTGTAAGAGTCTTCGAAGCTATTTATATTTTCTTGCGTAGGTGTACTTAAGTATTTAACAACACTAATTCTTGCCATTAGCATATTTGCTTGAATACGTGATGCAAGAGCAGTATTTTTTGCCATTTTTCTATATGAGTTAAATCCTTCACCTGCTTTATTGGTTGAATATATACTATAAGCTGCTAAGCAGATAATTAGACCAACTATTAAAACGAATGAAGATATTAATTTTGTTTTGATTGTCATATTTTTGAACATATTATCCCTTTTTTAATTCTTTAATATTATTTAAGTGAATACAAAACTCTATTCCATAAACACTTTTTCCTTTAAATTTAAACTTTTTATTTGCTATTTTCATTTCTCCTTTATAATATTCTTCAATAATTTTTTTTGATATTTCAAGACTAATATCAAAAGGAATTTCATCAATAGTTATATTCGTGCTTTTAATTGAAATTATGGTTTTATTTTTATTTCTTTGTGTATTTATTATTAAAAATTTAGATTCAGTTTTATTTTTTAAAATATTAGTTAATGAGCTCAAAATATATAGAAATATTTGCGATAATTCATTCTCATAACCATAAATATAATTTGTAGTAGAATAATTAGTTTCAATAGTGATATCATGCTTTTTATAAGTAGAAGTATGTGAAGATATTATATTTTGTAAAGTATTATTAATATTAAACTGCTTAATTTCTTTTCCATTACATAAAAAAGTCTCAAAAGAGTTAATAGTATTTATTATTGATTTAATATTTTCATTTACTGAAACTAAAGTCTCATTATACATATCATCTGTAGCTAAACCAACTTCACTATTAACTAAAGTTCCCGATGACATAGTATATATTTTATTTAATTTACTTTTCCAGTCATTTATTACATGTGTAATTTCATCAGCTAATTGTAAAATTCTATAATTTTTTTCAGTAAATAAATCATTTTTATTCATAGATATCTTTTTAATTATTATTTTATAATTGATAATGATTATAGCTTACAACTAAACTTAATATCTATATCCTATAGGATAAATTATTTAAATTGTTATAAGTTATTATTTGCAGTATTAAAAAAATAGAAATGTATAAGATATGTAAAAATAATTTTAACATAGAAAATTTTTATAATGCAAATTAATTTGCATATTATATTTTTTTAATAGATGATTTATCCTATAGGATAAACATAAAAAAATCCTCTAAGTATATAATAGTAATATTGGTTTAGATATATCTGTAATTTAATTCTCTGCAGTTTAACAAAGTTTTATAGGATAAATAGAATAATGAATATTTTTACTAATTCAACCCAATCTGAGGTTGATATCTTTCATCGAAAAATATCACGAAACATTAAGAGGAGAAGATTAGAAAGAAATTTAAAACAGTTAGATGTTGCATTGGAAATAGGCATTAACTCAGTTGCTTTTTATTCAAATTGCGAAAATTGCAAATATGGAAAACATTTTAATTTAGGACATATTTATAAAATAGCAAAGATATTTAATATTGAACCCTATGAATTGTTAAAATAAAATAATATTAAGTTTACTAAAAATATTACAATTTGTATTTTAAAAGATTAAAGTAAATTGCTAAAATAAATATTATAACATTGTTGAGTTATAATATTTTATTACTTTTAAATCATTGTCCCATTGCAGACTTAGTTGCAAAGATTACAATTCCTATTGCAAATAATAAGACTATTAACAAAGAAATAATTTTATAGAAGGTGAGGTTGATTTTTACATTTTCATTATTTTCAGCTTCTATGTCATTGAATTTTATACATAAAGATATTAATACAAGAGCTATTATAGTACTGATAAATTCTATTGAAAATAGTGTTGTTGACATTGCTACTGGACTTGTTGGAAAAATCTCAAATAAATCAAGCATATATACAAAAATATAAAGAAGTGCAAAAATAGCACTTAATACAATTGAATGGTTTTTTTTCTTTGCAATTAAAAAAGCAACAACAAAACTTAAAAGTCCTAATGCAGTAAGAAATATATTAAATAAAGATAGAGTAGTTTCACTATAGTGAGAAAAGTCTCTTGTTTCTATTGGACCACCTGGAACTAAGATTGTTAATAAAATAGATAATGTAACAAGTAAAAATGCAATAACATAATGAATGTTTTTTGAGAGCATAAATATCCTTTATATATAATAGTAACAATGATTTTACATAAAGAGATATTTTATTAAGGTTAAAGATTAGTCTTAAACTATGCAATAAGAATTTATAACTAATATAAAAAAGTAATTTTTGTTATAAAATATTTAGTATAATGAAATATTTTAGAAGAAAGATTAATTAAAAGGTAAAGCTTATGGTAGATTGGGGACAAAATTATGCAGCTATTTATAGAGCTAAAAATGAATATTTAAAACCTGTTAAGTATCTTGACGAAGTGTTTTTTAGTGACTTATTAGGAATTGATCATCAAAAAAATGAGATTATGAAAAATACTCAAAGATTTATTGATGGTTTACCTTCAAACAATGTTTTACTTTGGGGTGCAAGGGGTACTGGAAAATCTTCACTAATAAAAGCAGTATTAAACGAATATAAATCTCAAAAATTAAGACTAATAGAGATTGATAGAGAAGATTTAGATGATTTGATAGAAATAATCGACAAGATAAGAGATTTACCATATAAGTTTATTATTTTTTGTGATGATTTATCTTTTGAAGAAGGAGAGCGAGGTTATAAAGGTTTAAAAAGAATCTTAGAAGGTTCTATTGAGGCAACACCTAAAAATGTAAAAATATATGCTACTTCAAATAGAAGACATCTAATCACTGAATATCATAGTGATAATGTAGGTACAAAAGTTGGTACTAATGGAGAGATTCACTATAGAGATAGTGTAGAAGAAAAAATATCCTTAAGTGATAGATTTGGTTTATGGTTGTCTTTTTATCATGGAACTCAACAAGAGTATTTAAAATTAGTTGATTTTTATTTTAAAGATTACAAAGGTGATAAAAAAGAACTATATAAACATGCACTTATGTTTGCCCAAAGTAGAGCAAGTAAAAGTGCAAGAACTGTAAAACAGTTTTTTAATAGTTTCTCAACCTTTGATTTATTATAAATAAAATTAAAATTTTAAATTTATTTATCTAATTGTTTTTATCTTCTTTTGATAATATAATATAAATAAAATAGAAAGAGACAAATGAAAGTAAAATATTTAGAAAAATTTTATGTAGCAGGTATTACAACAAGAACAAACAATGAAACTGAATTAAATGATGAAAATCCAAAGATACCAGCTTTATGGCAAAGATATGTAGATGAGAATATAGAAGGTAAAACTTTTAATAAAGCAAAATCTATGGCAATGTATGGAGTTTATAATAAATATGAAAGTGATGTAAACTCAGATTATGATTATACTATTGCAGTAGAAGTTACAAAACCTAAAAATGCTATTACTATAGAAAAAGATAGATATTTAGTATTTACAAAAGAGGGTGAATTTCCAGAAGTAGTAATTGAAGCTTGGAAAGATGTATGGGATTATTTTGCTTCAGAGACTTGCGAATATGAAAGAGCATATAATTTTGACTTTGAAAAGTATACAAAAGAGAATGAAATAGAAATATATATATCTATAAAATAAGGAAAATATAATGCAAGAAAACAGTAAGATCAATTTTTTTATCTTAGGAATATTTATATTTTTAGGTTTGAGTACTTTAGGATACTTTTTTCAAAATGCAGTTATTTCTTATAAGCAATATGATAGAAGTGTAAAAGTAAAAGGTTTGTCTGAGAAAGAGTATAAGGCAGATATTGTTATTTGGCCTATTTCATATACTGAAGTTAATAACAACCTTGAACAAATGTATAGTTCAATAGATAAAAACAATGAAAAGATTTATAATTTTTTAACTTCAAATGGTATAGAAAAAAGTGAAATAAGTTTTTCAGCACCAATAATAACTGACAAAGTTGCACAACAATATGGGAATGAAAAGATAAACTATAGATACAATGCATTTCAAACAATTACTGTCTATTCAAAAAATATTGATCTTGTAAGAGATGTAAAAAAATCTATATCAAAACTTGGAAAACAAGGCATAGTATTTTCAGGTAATAATTATACAAATCAAACAGAATATATCTTTACAAAACTAAATGAAATTAAACCTAAGATGATAGAAGAAGCTACAAAAAAAGCTAGAGAAGTGGCTCAAAAGTTTGCAATAGATTCAAAAAGCAAACTAGGAAAAATAAAAAGAGCTTCACAAGGTCAATTTTCAATCTCTCAAAGGGATAAAAATAATCCTCAAATCAAAAAAATTAGAGTTGTTTCAACTGTTGAGTATTATTTAACAGATTGATAAAGGAATAAAATGAAAACTATAGGACTACTTGGTGGAATGAGCTGGGAAAGCACAGCTTTATATTATAAACAAATCAATGAAGAAGTTAAAAAACAACTTGGTGGATTGCATAGTGCTAAAGTAGTCATCTATAGTGTAGATTTTGATGAGATAGAAAAGCTTCAACATGAGGGCAAGTGGGACGAAACAGCAAAGATATTAAGTGAAGCAGCTAAAAATCTTCAAAATGCAAGTGCGGATTTTTTAGTTATATGTACAAACACTATGCATAAAGTAGCTCCTGCTATCCAAGAAAATATTGATATTCCTATTTTACATATTGCAAGTGCTACAGGTAAAAAACTTCAAAAAGAAGGTATTAAAAAAGTAGGACTTTTAGGAACTGCTTTTACTATGGAACAAGATTTTTATAAAAATACAATTTATGATAACTTTGATATTGAAGTTATAGTTCCTAATAAAGAGGATATAAAAATAGTACATAGTATTATATATGAAGAACTGTGCTTAGGAATTATAAAAGAGTCATCAAAAAAAGAGTATTTACGTATAATAGACTCACTTGAAAATAAAGGGGCGCAAGGTGTTATTTTAGGTTGTACGGAAATAGGGATGTTAGTATCTCAAGAAGATACTAACATAAAACTGTTTGATACAACATATATACATGCACTTGAGGCTGTAAATAAAGCCCTTAGTTAAAAGGATTGATTATGCCAAATATGATTTATGGAACAGCATGGAAAAAAGAGAATACAACTTCTTTAGTAGAAGAGGCACTTTTATGTGGTTTCAAAGCTATAGATACTGCTTGTCAACCAAAACACTACAGAGAAGATTTAGTTGGGATAGGACTTGAAAATGCCATAAAAAAAGGTATTGAAAGAAAAAATATCTTTATTCAAACAAAGTTTACTCCAATAGCAGGACAAGACAGAACAAATATGCCATATGAAGCTAGTGATGATATTTTAACACAACTAGAAAAATCTTTTTATAAGTCAAAACAAAATCTAAAAGTAGATTTTATAGACTCTTATCTTATACATTCACCTTTTGCCCCATTGGAAGATTTAATAAAAGTATATAAGACTATGGAAGAGTTTGTTATTTCTGGTGAAGTAGGGCAAATAGGCATTTCAAATTGTTATGATTTAAACTTACTTGCATATATTTATGATGTAGCAAAAGTAAAACCAAAGGTGATACAAAATAGATTTTATGCTGAAACTTCTTATGATAAAGAAATACGTGAATTTGCAAGACAAACAGGTATGATGTATCAAGGTTTTTGGTCACTAACTGCAAACCCACAGTTATTAAAACTTGATGAGATACAAACTCTAGCAAGAAACTATAAAAGAACAGTTCCCCAAATATTTTATAAGTTTTTAAATCATATTGGAATAACTCCTCTTAATGGAACAACTTCTAAAACTCATATGCAACAAGACTTAGATATAAAGAGCTTTTCACTAGAAGAGGATGAGGTAAACTCAATACTTCGATATATATAATTAACCCATATGTAACCAAACTTATGATAACATGCGCTTATAATTATATTAAGTTAAAGGAAAGAAATGGAGCAATTACCAAATTGTCCTAAGTGTAATGGAGAATATACTTATGAAGACGGAAGTTTATTAATCTGTCCTGAGTGTGCACATGAATGGTCAAAAGATGCTGTAGAAACTGAAGATGAAGATGTATTAGTAGTAAAAGATGCTAATGGTACAGTTTTACAAGATGGAGATGATGTAACAGTTATCAAAGATCTTAAAGTAAAAGGAAGCTCTTCAGGTATTAAAGTTGGTACAAAAGTAAAAGGTATCAGACTTGTAGAAGGAAATGATGGTCATAATATCGACTGTAAGATTTCTGGAGTTGGAGCAATTAAATTAAAACAAGAGTTTGTTAAAAAATCTAACTAATAAAATGAGAGTTTAATTACTCTCATTTATATACTACTTATAGCTTTTTGATTTCCAAAAAGAATAATACAAATCCCTACAAATACAACAAGAGAACCTAAAATATCCCATTTATTAAAAGCTTGTTTTTCTACTAAAAATAGCCAAGCTAAAGAAGAGATAATATAAATACCTCCATATATAGCATAAGCTCGTCCCGCAAACTCTAAATTTACTCTAGTAAGTAAGTAGGCAAAAAGAACTAAAGAGATAACACCTGTAAAAAGCCAAAAAGATGATTTTTGAAGTTTAAAAACCATCCAAAAACTATAGCATCCTAATATTTCAAAAAATGCTGCTAAAAAATATATTGCAAACTCTAAACCCAAAGTAACTCCAAAAGATTTTATTATTAGTATTGAATATCATTACTAAATTGAACTTTAGTTAAAAACCTTTTAAAAGCTACTAAAACTATTATCCTATATATCTCATCCAATAAAACTCTAAAGGATATAAAAATGTTATAGTGATAATAGCTAATAGAAGTATTACTTTTATCATATACTTTTGTTTCATACCAGATAAAGCAAGTCCTACTGCTAAAGGTGGAGCTTGAAATGGAAAATAAATATTAGAAAAAGCAGCAACTTGCATCATAAAAATTTCGTTTAATGAAAAGCTACTTATATTACTTAGGTGTTCTGCTATTGGTGTATAAATAGCTGGAATAGTTGGTTGAGTGATAATAGTTCCACTTAAAGACATCAAAGTAGTGATTTTTATATAATCAATTAATTCATACTCTGATGGTGTGTATAGATTTATAATACCAAGTAGTCCCTCTTTTATGAACTCATTATTTGCAACAATACTTCCAAGACTAATAATAGCAGCTACAAAAATCAAAGAAGAGAAGTTGATACTATTTATATCTTTACTTTTTATGATATTTATACTTGGGTATGCTAAAAACAGAACTCCAATCATAGCAATTACACTAGGTGAGATTTTATGGATAAAATCAGTTAACCAAAATAGAAGCATGATAGATAAAGTTATCATAACTATTTTTTCATTTTTACTAAAAGAACTAGTGTCTTTTTCTAGTTTGTTATGTTTTATTTCATCTTTAAAAAATAGGTATATTAAAGCAACAATTATAATATTTTTTAGTAAACCTAGAACAAAGAAGTTTGATAATAAATAGTGAGAAAATAAAAGCTCAAAATCATATATCTCTTTTGTAAGTCCACTTAAAATCATATTTGGTACATTTGCAGGTAAAACAGTAAATGCAGGAATAGAAGTACAAAGTATAAAAGTAAGTAGTATTCCAATATAACCTTTGTCATTTTCTTCAAAACCAAAAGCTTTTGCTATTGTTATAGCTAAAGGTACTAATAAAACAACTCTAACTACACTAGAAGGCATTAAAAAGCTAAAAGCTATGCAGAATATAGAAATAACAGATAAAAGCTTTAAATAGCTAATATTGTTGATTATAGAAAAGAAGTTGGAAAATCTATTACTTAGGTTTACATTTTTTATAGCAGTTGCAATTAACATACCAGAAAAAACTAACCAAAAAGCAGAAGAAGAGAACCCAGAAAAGATTATCTCTTTAGGACTTAGTGCAAATACTAAACAAGTAAATAAAAATATAAGTGATGAAAAATATAAAGGTATTAGGTTTGTTGCCCAATAAACTATAGTAGAAAGAATCAAAGTAATTAGTATTAAGTCTTTTGTTTGCCCAATAAAACTATTTAAAATAAAATATAAAAATAAGGGAATGCAAATAAAAGCAATATTTTTCATAATAGAGTGTTTTGTCATTTTTTACTCTTTAGTGATTTTCTTATTCTACTAAGGTGAGTAGGTGAGATACCTAAGTATGAAGCAATATGGTGTTGAGATAGTCTTGATAAGATGTGCTCAAACTCTTTTAAAAATCTTTCATATCTAACTTGAGCATCTTCTAAAACCAGTGCATAAGTGTTATGATCTTTTTGTAGTATCCAATGTTTTTCTAAATATAAAATATGATACATCTTCAAGTCTTCATACTTTGATAAAAGCTCTCTATATTTTGTATGGTTTATATCTACAACAATAGAGTCTTCAATAGCTTGAACTGATGAGGTATTTTCAGTATTTGAAAGTAGTGCAACCATAGGACCATAAAATCTAGTTTCCCAAAAGAAGTTTTTTGTGTACTCTTCCCCGTGTTCATTTGTAGAGAAGGTTCTAAATAATCCTTTATAAACAAAAGAGATAGCATCAACTTTATCAAATAGTTCAAAAGCATAGTCATTTTTTTTGATCTCTTTTATAGTGCATATATTTTTAAAGTCATTCCATGTAGTCTCAGAAATCTTAGTATAAGAGTCCATAGTGTTTTTTAATGAGTCAAAAATTTCATTTATATTTATATTCATAATATCTCATATATTTTTTGTAAAGAATAGTATATATTTATTAAAAAATCAACATATGTAAATGACAAAAAGAGATTATTTTTATAATCTTCCATAAAAAAAGGAAGAATATGTCAAAAGAGTTAAACTCTCATCTTATTATTTTATTTGCTACATTTTTAGTAGCAGGTTCATTTATCGTTTCTCAAAAAATATCTGGAATAATTGATCCAATTTCTATTACACTTCTTAGGTTTGTTATAGCATCTGTTATTTTAGCTCCAATAGTTTTATTAAAAAAAGAGTTTAGAAAAAAAATAACTACAACATTTAAAAGAGCTATGATTATTAGTTTTTTTTACTCTTTATATTTTATTGGCTTATTTAAGTCTTTAGAATATACTACCGCACTAAATACAGGAACACTATTTACACTTGTACCTTTACTTACAGCTATAGTCTCTATTTTTGTATTTAAACAAAAAATTCCCTCAAAGCAGTATTTAGTTTATTTTTTAGGAATACTAGGAACTTGTATTGTGATATTTAAAGGTAGCTTGCAAATGTTTTTATCTTTAGCTTTAAATCAAGGTGATATTTTATTTATTGCTTCAGTTTTATGTATGGCTTTATATTCTGTCTGTGCAAAGTATTTTCATAAAGAAGATGATAAGTTAGTAGTATTAGTATTTTTAACACTTGTGGGTGGAAGTATTTGGATGAGTATTGCCTTAATAGCTTTTAATATTCCTTTAGAGTGGAACAAGATAAATAGTCCACAGTTTTTAGCAATGGCTTATTTAAGTATAGCTGCTACTTTAGTAACTTCATATCTTTATCAAAAAGGAACAATCGTTTTAGGACCTAAGAAAGTAATGTCCTATGTTTATCTAAACCCAGCAGCTATTGCAATACTTTTATTGGTATTTGAGTTTAAGTTTATAAATGTTTGGATGATACTTGGAATTATGATTTCATCTTTTGCTACTTTTGTTTTGTTACGTAGTAGAATCTAAAAGTATAGAGGAGATTATAAAATCTCTTCTATAAAGTATCTATTGTTTTTTTCATTAACATGAATTTCTATATCAAAGATAGAAGATAAGTTTTTGCTTGTAAGTAACTCTTCTTTTTTCCCTTGTTTGTAGATTGTATTGTTATGAATTAGTGCAATATTATCTATCTCTTCAAATATCTCTTCTAAATGGTGAGTTACTAAGATAATACTTGCTTCTTTTGATAGTTTTTTAAGCATTTTTATAAAGTTTATTTGTGCTTTTATATCTAAGCCAACTGTTGGCTCATCAAGAATAAATGCTTTTGGACTATGAATTAAAGCTCGTCCTACAATACACTTTCTAAGTTCACCTGTTGACATCTCATTTACTTTTTTATCTTTTAGATGTTCTATTTCAAGAAAACTCATAACTTCCTTTGCTTTATTTAATTGTTCTTGTGAAAAGTCTTGGAAAGTATAAACCCCTATAGAACTATAATGACCACTTAATACAACTTTATATCCTGTAAGAAAGCTTCCTTCTTTTGCAAAGTAGTTATGTAAATCATTTGTGATAATACCTAGACTTTTTCTTAGTTCAAAAACAGAATAAGTAGATTTACCTAAAATCTCTTTTTTGAACTTTGAAGTTCTTCTTGGATGAATTTCAGATTGTATTAATTTCATAAGTGTAGATTTTCCTGAACCATTTGCACCTAAAATAGCCCAGTGTTCTTTTTCTTTTATTTTTAAGGTAATATCTTTTAGTACAATCTTCTCATCATAACCTACATTAATATTTTCAAAATCTATAATATTCATGAAAAGAACCTTTTAGTTAGTATGCATAATAGCTTTAAATTATTGTTTAGCCAATGATTTTACAGCAATTGAAATCTCTTTTTCATTAAAGCAGTAAAACTTTAGATATAAAATATTGTTATTTAGAATTTTGATATAATACTTTTTAAGCTGACCAAAGGATTATTGAATGGAAAATAATGCAAAAGTACTTTTTATAAAAGTAGGGAAAGTAACTACAACAAAATTAGAAAATCAAAAAAGAAAAGAATTAGTATCTGGTATAAAAAAATATCCAGTAGAAAAAGCATATCTATCTAAAACAGGGTTTTTAGAAGATGAACAAGCAGATTTAAATCATCATGGTGGAGAGAATAAAGCTCTGTTTTTATTTTCAAATTTGACATATAAAAAGATAAATAAAGATTGTAATACTAATTATAAAATAGATGAGGTATCACATTTTGGAGAAAATATAGTTTTATCTAATATAAGTGAAGAAGATGTTTGTATAGGTGATATCTATAAAATTGGAGAAACAATAATACAAATAACTCAACCAAGACAACCTTGTTGGAAATTAAGTGCAAATACAAATAAAAAAGAGATGACAAAATTTATTTTCAATAGTGGTTTAACTGGGTGGTATGCAAAAGTTATAAAAGAGGGTGTAATTAGTAAGAATGATATGTTTGAACTTATAGAAAGAGTAGAAGATGATTTAACTATTAGTATTTTAAATAAGCTTATGCTAAATGTTGATATTGATATAAGTTTAGCAAAAAAAGCTATTGAATCTAAATATTTAGGAAAACCCTTTCAAGATTCTTTAAAAAAAAGAGTTCAATTAAAAGAAAAAGACAATCAATTTGAAGTTTATCATAGCTAAGTACCATTTTAAATAAAATGGTACTTTAATATAGATTATCTTTTATCTACGCTGATTTTTCCAGCACCTAAGAACATTAAAGCAATAGCTCCTAACATAAATAAAAGTGGAGTTTCGATTAAAAGACCACCTGTTTTTGAATTTATTACAAAAATATCTGAAAAATGAGCTAAATAAATTGCAAAAATCATTGTTGCTGCATATATAAAACTATTAATTCTTGTATATAGTCCAATGATTATTAGAATAGGAACTATTAATTCTCCAATATAAACGCCATAAGCTAAGAATTCAGGAAATCCGTTTTTAGTAACTAGAAATTTAATACCTTCAATTCCTTTTTCTAATTTACTTATTCCATGAAAAAGCATTAGAATACCAAGATTTAATCTTAGAATTAGTTTTCCCATATCATCACTTAAAACTCTAGCTAAAAAGTTTTCTAACGTCCTCATACTATTTTCTCCTAGAAAATTAAATATTTTATAAATTATTTGATAGAATTTATAATGTTGCAATTGTATCAAAAGCTTTAATAATCAAAGTTTATATAAATTACTTTTACTCTTTTGTTCTTGCCAAAGAGTATAAAATATCTCAAGTGCTTTTTTTAAATCATTCTCTTTAAAACCTCCAAATCCCATAGATAAAACTTCTTCTTTTGTATTTAAATTTCTTAAATACAATTTCATATACTTGTTTTGTGCTTCTTTTTTTAATATTTCTAAATCTATATTTATTATTGGTTTTATTAAAATATTTAGTCCACTTCCTTCTCTTAAAATCTCAATTTCATCTATCATTTTTGAATATAAAAAATTTTTCATAATATCATGTTTCTTTTTATTTTGAGTTCTTACTTTTCTTAAGTGTCTTTCCCAAAATCCTTCTTTTATAAATAAAGCAAGAGTTTTTTGTATATCAATAGGAATATTTGAAAAATGATAATCAAACTCTTTTTTGTACCTTTTTAATAATTTAGTAGGTAAAACTAAATAAGCAACTCTAATTGAAGGGGAAAATGATTTAGAAAAAGTTCCTGTATATATTACTTGTTCATTGTTATTTATACCTTGCATAGCTGGAATTGGTCTATTGTTGTAACTTAATTCACTATCATAATCATCTTCAATGATATAAGAGTTATTATCTTTTGCCCAATTTATTATTTCAATTCTATTTGCAATAGGAGTTGTCACTCCAAAAAAGTATTGATGGGATGGCGTTAGATATAGAAGTTTTGCATTGGATTTTTTTAATTGATTTAGATTTATACCATTTTGTTGTACTTCTATCTCTTCAATCTCAAAATTATGTTGTTCAAAAACTTTTTTGGCAACTCTATAACTTGGAGTTTCAAACGCAATTTTTTTAATTTCATCTTTTAATATTTTTGAAACGATAAACATAGAATCTGCAAAACCACTTGTAAGAACAATATTATCAACTGTACAGTTTACACTCCTTGAACTTTTAAGATATTTTGTAATTTGTTCTCTAAGTTCAATATCACCTTGATTGTTGTGATATATCCCAAGATTTAAAGAGCTTTTTAAAACTTTATTATAAAGTCTTAACCAAGTCTTTTTTGGAAAAGTATCAGCACTTAAACAAGCTGGAAAAAAGTCATATTTGACAATATTATCTGTTGTTTTATCTTCTACTTCAATTTCATTTTCTTTTTTAAAACTATCATAAAGATTTTCACTTACAAAATATCCACTTTGAGGAATACTCTCTATATAACCCTCTGCAAAAAGCTGATTATAAGCTGTTTGTACAGTATTTTTACTAATTTTATAATCTGTGGTCATTTTTCTAATAGAAGGCAGTTTTTCTCCAGCTTTTAGATTTGTTTGAATATCTTTTTTTATCTCTTCATAGAGTTGAAGATAGATTGGTTTTTTTAATTTTGAATCTATATTATACAAAACTGTCTCCATAAAAAAATTATAATTTGTATCTTGTAGTAAGTACAATTTATTGATATTATACGTAAAACAACTTAATAAAAAGCAAAGGATATAAAATGGATAAAAGAATAAATCTAGGAAAAGAAGCACCACATATGTATGATAAATTAATATCTTTAAAGCATGATATGCAAGCTTTGATAAAAGATGCAAATATAAATGAAGGATTTAGTCATCTATTATTACTTAGAGCTTCACAAATAAATGGTTGTGCTTTTTGTGTAAGACTGCATACAAAAGATTCTTTAGATGCAGGTGAAACTATAGAAAGAGTAAGTGTACTTCCAGCTTGGAGAGAAACCGAATATTTTAATGAAAAAGAAAGAGTAAGTTTAGAATTAGTTGAGGCAATTTGTTATATCAAAGATACACATATTCCAGATACTCTTTATGAAAAAGCAAAAGAAGTTTTAACAAAAAAGGAAATTTTGGCAGTTGAATGGTTAGCACTTGTAATAAATGCTTTAAATATATTAGCTATAAGTAGTAGGTTGGAAGTAAAATAGGAAACATAGATGAGAAAAAGTGAATTTGAAATAAAAAACAAAGAGATTATTGAAGAGATTTTAAATAGCAGTGAATATGCAACATTGGCACTTGCTTGCGATAATAAACCCTATAGTGTACCTGTAAATTTTGTCCATGATGGAAATGTTGTATATTTTCATGGAGCAAAAAAAGGTAAGAAAAAAGAGTTTATTGTCTCAAACTCTTATGCTGCTTTTAGTATTGCTTTGCCTTACTCTTTAATACAATCATATTTTAGTAGCAATGATGAGTTAGCTTGTCCTGCTACACAATTTTTTAGATCAGTTTGTGCAAGTGGACAAATTTTTATAGTTGAAGATTATGATGAAAAAGTAAGAGCATTATCTCTTTTGATGAAAAAGCTTCAACCAGAAGGAAAATATAAACCATTGAACCAAGAGGTTTATACTAAAATGATAAATGCAACAGAAGTTTTTAGGTTTAATATTGAAAATATAACAGGAAAACTAAAAGTAGGGCAGAACTTATCTCAAGATAGATATGAAATGGTTTTAGATTACCTTGAAAAAAGAGCTTATAATATAGATAAAGAAACAATTTTAAGTATGAAGGAAAATAGATGATAGAGTGTAGATTAGCAACCTTAGATGATATAGATGAGATTTTAAAACTTCATTCACGTTATCAAGTTGATACTATAAATGAAGAGGATAAAAAAGATGGATTTATAACAACAGCTTTTACCAAAGAACAGTTGACAGCTTTAATTGAAGATGAAAAAGGTTTATTTGTTGCTATCAAAGATAAAGAGATTGTTGCTTATGTTATGGCAGCATCTTGGGCATATTGGTCAGCATGGCCTATGTTTGTACATATGATAAAAGATTTACCAAATGTTAAATTTCAAGGTGTTACATTAAGTGTAGATAACTCATATCAATATGGACCAGTTTGTGTGGACAAAAGTGTAAGAGGGACAGAAGTATTAAAAAAAATATTTAATTTTGCAAGAGAACAGATGAATAAAAAATATCCTATATTAGTAACCTTTATAAACAAGATAAATACTAGGTCATTTGAAGCTCACACAAGAAAACTTGGACTTCAAGTAGTAAAAGAGTTTGAGTTTAATAATAATAGTTATTATAAATTATGTTATGATACTTCAAAAGCAGTAAACTAAAAAGCCCAAAATTTTGGACTTTTTAGTATTTATTTCCCATCTATATCTTTAAATCTTTCAACCATCCACTGTGGATACTCTTTATTTAAAGCACTAATTTCATCTAAGTTTTCAAGTTCTGTTTCACTTAAAATGATATTTGTTGATTCAACATTATCTTTAAGTTGTTCTACTTTTTTTGCACCAATGATTGTACTTGTAATTGCTTTTTGAGCCTCTACCCAAGCTAAAGCTATTTGAGCAACAGATACTTGGTGTACTTTAGCAATTTCTTTTAAAACATCAATAATCTCATAGCTTTTATCTTTATTTAGTGGTGGAAAATCAAAGTTTTCTCTTCTTGAATCTGTAGTTTTTTCTTCTTTTGTATATTTTCCACTTAAAAAACCACCACTTAAAGGACTCCAAGGCATAATTGATAGGTTTTCATCTAAAGCTAAAGGGATTAACTCTCTTTCAATATCTCTAGCAGAAAGAGAATAGTGGTATTGTAAAGCTACAAATTTATGCCAAGCATTTTTTGAAGCTATTGCATTGGCTTTCATCACCATCCAAGCTGGCCAGTTACAAACACCTAAGTATCTTACTTTGCCACTTTCAACTACATCATTTAGTGAACGCATTATCTCTTCTATATCTGTAGTGCTGTCTGTTCCATGAACATATAAAATATCCACATGATTCATTTGCAGTCTTTTTAAACTATCTTCTAAAGAGTTAAAAATATGGTATCGTGAAAGCCCAGAATGGTTGGGTTTTTCTTTCATCATACTTCTTACTTTTGTAGCAATAACCACTTCATCTCGTGGGATATTTAAGTCTTGTAATGCTTGTCCTAAAAGTTGTTCTGCTTCTCCATATGAGTAGATATTTGCAGTATCAATGAAGTTGATTCCACTTTCAAAAGCAGTTTTTACAATATTATTTACCTCTTCTTGATTTGCTTTTCCTATATGTTCCCAAAAGCCACCTCTGTTTCCACCAAAAGTCATTGTGCCTAAACAAAGCTCTGATACTAATAGTCCTGTATTACTTAAGTTGTTGTATTTCATGTTAATATCTCCTTAAAATAGATAAGAAAATATTAACTTATAAGTGAAAAAAAGTTTATACTATATTCAATCAAAAAATTGTAAAAATCAAATATTTACAAATCTCTGTATTTTTTAGGTGTAGTTTTTATTCTTTTTTTAAAAAAGTTTATAAAATGTGGTGGCTCTTCAAAGCCTAAACTAAAAGCAATATCAGAAATAGACCACGGGGTATGTTTAAGCAGTATTTTTGCCTCTTGTAAAACTCTGTTTGAGATAAGTTTAGAGGTTGTTTTTCCTGTAATCTCTTTTAAGACTTTATTTAAATGATTGGTATGTATATTTAAATTTTGAGCAAAATCGTTGGCACTTCGTAGTTCAAATCTTTGATAAGGTGATTCTATAGGAAACTGTCTTTCAAGTAGTTCAGTAAAAAGAGTTGCAATTTTTGTAGCACGATCTTCGTTTTTAAGATTGCTTGTAAGAGCTGGTTGCATCTTCATAGCATAATGAATCAGTTCAAAACAAAGGTTTCTTAAAACATCGTATTTATAAGCATACTCTGAATTTATCTCTTCAAACATTTTTTCAAATATCTCTTCCACATCTTTTAAAGAATTTTCATTTAGAATAAAGAGCTTATTTTGATTTGCTTGGAAAACAGGGTACTGTCTTAGGGAACCATACTTATGAAAAAAAGTCTCTGTAAAGATACAAAAACAACCACTTTGGTTCTCATCCAAAGGTTCCCAACTGTATGGAACTAAAGGATCAGAGAACATCAAAGCATATTTTTCACTTATAAAACTTTTATCGGCATAATCAACTTTGATTTTCCCTTTTAAAAGGGTGATTTTAAAAAAATCTCGTCTGTTAAAAGAGATAGGCTTTGTTTTTGAATTGCCTCTTTTGAAAATATTAAAATGACCAATATCATTTTTTAACTCTTTTGGAATATATTCTAATTTGTTTCTTTGATAAAATTCTTCTATGTTTTCTGTATTTTTCATAGACTAATCATACAAAAATCAAATATTTTTTGTCAATAGTTTAAAATTTATTTTTAGATTTAGGATATTTTATTATAATCACTTTTACTTAGATATTTATGTAGATATTAATTATGGAAAATAAAATGAATATAGAAAAATTAAAAGATTTAGAAGCAGAGTTTTTTGATGAATATCCAAAGGCTTTTGAAGATGAAAGGCTTTTAAAAATAATGAAAAAGTTTAACCCTTCAAAATTAGAAGAACTTTCAAAAGATTATTTTCATAAAGATAATTTTTCTCAACCTGATGTAGTCTGCGGAAATTTTATTAAGATAGTTTCAAAATCAGTAGTTGTCTCTTTTTATGACAAAATGAAATTAAAAGATGCAATAAAAGATATGGGATTATATGAAAAAGATATGTTTAGTATTGCTTTATATGATTTATTGCATGGAAATAAAAAAGAAGGATATGCTTCACTTGTAGAAATCCTTAGTCAATATAGCCTTGCAAAGTGGACTTTAATCTCTTTAGTTCCATATTATATGAATAGAAAAGAAGAGTACTTTATAAAACCTACAACAGCTAAAAATATAATAAGTTATTTAGAGCTAAAAGATTTAAAGTATAAACCAAAACCTAGTTTTGAGTTTTATAAAGGCTTTAAAAAAGCATTGGATGAGATTAAAGAAAATGTACCTAAAAATTTATCAGAAGAGAATATTTGTTTAACTGCTTTTTTGAGGCTTGCAATTGATATTTGTGAAGTTGAGTAAAAAATATTAAACTACAGAAGAAAATCTTCTATAGTTTAATTTCTTATTCTACAGTAACTCCATAATTTTGTAGCATTTGTGCCCAGATTATTTTATTACCATTTTTATCAAATAAAGATGGTGTTCCGCTGATTCCAAGTTTTCTTGCAATACTCATTTGTTCATCTAATTTTTCTTCAAGTTTAGCTAACTCTTTAGAGTCGATTTTTCTATTTTTAAATGCTTCTGTATCTTTTGTAGTATTAATCATTGCATCTTTTTTATCTTTATAAGAGTCTTGACTCATAATATAAAGTGAAATATCCCTTGCATTTTTATGGAAAGATAAAGGGAAAAAGAATACTCTAATTTTAACTTTATCTTCTATTTGAGAGAAATATGATTCAAATTTTTTGCAATAAGGACATTCAGGGTCTGTAAAAAGTACATATTCATCATTTCCTGTTCCATAAGTAAAGGCTTCTTTTCCAAGTGTTGGTGAGATATCAACTGGTAATTGTAATTGTTGCCCATTTTGAGTGTTGATAGCATCTCCTGGAAGTAAATATTTTTTGTCTTTAGTTAAGAAGATTGTGTCCATTCTTCCTTTTACTTTTACATTTAAACCATAAAGGCTTCCAAAATCAGTACCATCTTTCACTTCAACTTGTGCCATATTAATTAATGGTAAAGCTTGAATCTCTTGTAACTCTTTTTGTGATAGTTTATCTGCTGCACTTAAGCCTGTAGTTAGAGAAAGTGCTAATAAGATATTTCTAGCTGTTTTTATCATTTAATTTCCTATATAAAAAATTTTAATGATAATACAATATTAATGTTTAGTTTACATGTAGTTTTGACTTTTATAAATAAATTTTACTTATAGTTACAAAATAATTAAAGATAAGAAATAAGTTGTTATAAATGAAAAAATAATTCCATATCCTACAATAGCAGTGCTAAGTCTTGGAGCTAAATTTGCCATACAAGCCACGGCTCCTGCTGTAATCATTGGTGCCATACCAGCTTCAAAAATAGAAGTTTTTCCTGCAAGATTATACCAATCAAAAACTATACATATTCCAAAAGCAATTAATGGTGCAATAACTAATTTAATGATAAGACCAATACTAAGTGGAAGTAAATCATCTTTTGGAAGTTTAAATTGTAGTTGTAACCCAACTGCTACAAGAGCAACTGGAACTAAAGTATTTGCAAACTTTGTTAAAACATCAGTAATAATTGGAGGAAAAGTTTGTCCTAAAAGAAGTAAGGCTATAACTAAAGCTATAAAAGAAGGAAAAGTTAATATTTTTTGTATGATAACTCTAGGTTTTATATTGCCTGTTGTACTGTAATAAGCAGTAATAAAAGTACCATAAGCAGCAAGGGCTAAAAAAGTACCTAGTTGGTCATAGATTAAAACATAAGGAAGGGCTTGTTCTCCTAAATATAATTCAATGATAGGAATACCCATAATAGAACTATTTGTTAAAATAGATACAAGAAGTAAACTTCCAGTTATCTCTTTTGACCATGAGAATATTTTAGAAAAAATTAAAACAATAATAGCAGAAATTGCCATTACAAGCCAAGCAATGATTGTTGGAATAAGAACGTCAAATGAGAATGTTAGCTTTGGAACTTGCAATAAAATAATAGCAGGCAATGAAATATAGATTATATATTTATTTAAAATTATTGAAGTTTCTTCAGGAAAGATTTTAAATTTTTGAAGACCATAACCTACTATAATTGCAATAGCAATTAGTGCAAAATTTTCCATCTATTTTTTTCTATTTGATTCTGTATGACACATATTATCTTTTGTGATTTTTCCGTATTCATTTACGTACTCTACACCCCAATCAAACATTTCATGTAATACTGGTTTTAATCTTTTACCTGCATCAGTTAAAGAGTAAACAACCTTAGGTGGAACTTCTGGAAACACTTCTCTATTTATAATGTTTTTTTCTTCTAGCTCTTTTAATTTAACAGTTAAAGTTTTTTGTGTTATTTCTGAAATTTCTTCATGCAAGTCTTTAAATCTTTTGTCATTTTCTAATAAATGCCAAATTATAGATAATTTCCATCTGTCATTAAAAATATCGAGTGTTACGTTAATTGAGCATCTAAACTCTTTATTATTAATATAATACATTTAAATCCTTTCAATATTGAGATTATTATAACATAAGGATTATTAAACTCCATTACTTACCTAAAGTAAAGTAAGGTAAGATTAAGTTAACAAGCTATATAATTTTCAAAAATAAACAAGGATTTTTTATGAAAAATGTTTTGATATTAAATGGGCACCAATATTATGATGTTGTTGCAAAGGGTGAATTAACGAATAATTATATAAATACAGCTACTTCATTTTTAGAAGATAAAGGTTTTAATGTAAAAACTACTCATATTGAAAAAGGATATGACATTAAAGAAGAATCAGAAAAATTAGTTTGGGCTGATTATGTGATTTTTCAATACCCAGTTTATTGGATGAGTATGCCTTGGATTGCAAAAAAATATTTTGATGAAGTTTTAACTCAAGGAGTTCATTACTCAGGAGATGGAAGAAGTAGAGAAGATTCATCTAAAACTTATGGAAGTGGTGGATTATTAAAAGGTAAGTATATGTTGTCTTTAACATATAATTGTCCAGAATCTGAGTTTGATAATGAAAAAGGTTTCTTTGATGGACTATCATTAGATGATTCACATGTTGCTGTACATAAAATTTTCCAATTTTGTGGAATGACACCAATGCAAAGTTATGCTGTACATGATATTTTTAAAGGTGATTTAGATTTAGAGAAAGAACTAGCAAGATTTGAAAAAGTTTTAATTAACAATTTTTTATAGAAGATTGGAGTAATTATGAATGAGATTATAAAACAACTTAGTTCAAGAAAATCTATAAGACAATTTACAGGTGAAAGTGTAAAAGATGAAGATTTAGAACTTATTATAAAAACAGCACAAAGATGTCCAACTTCTATAAATGGACAACAAATATCTTTAGTATATACAAGAGATAAAGAAAAAATAAAACAAATAGCAGAGTTTTGTTCTGGACAACAACAAGTTGCAATTGCTGATGTATTTATTTTTATATGTGTTGACTTTAATAGAACTATTTTTGCAGTAGAACAAACAGGAGCAGAACATCAAATTGATAAATCAGCTGAGGGTGTACTTGTAGGTGCTGTTGATGCTGGAATTATGCTAAATGCTATACAAATAAGTGCAGAATCTCTTGGTTATGGAACAACTGCAATTGGTGCTGTAAGAAACCAGCCAGCTGCAATAATTGAGTTATTAAGACTTCCACCAAAAACATTTCCAATCGTAGGAACTACTATTGGAGTACCTACAAAAGAAGCTAAAGATGCTCCTTTAAAACCTAGAATTCCAATTGAGAGCTTTGCTTTTGAAGAAAAGTACGATGATAAAAAAGTAAAAGATGGTGTTTTATTATATGAAAAACAGATGAAAAAATTTAGAGAAGATAATAATATGAACTATTTACAATCATATTGTGAACAAACTGCAAGTTATTATAAAAATATCTATTTTCGAAAAATTGAAGAAAACTATACAAAACAAGGCTTTGTATTTAAAGACTAAAAGGAATTTTATGGAATATTTTAATGCAGTTAAAATTAATAGTTTTGGTACTAGCGAAGTTTTGGAACAGACAACTCTTAAGTTAAATGAGCCTAACTCTGATGAAGTAATTATTAAAATTAGTCATTGTGGAATAGCTTTTTTAGATATTCTTATGAGAAAAGGCTCTTATCCAAATCTTCCTTCTTTACCTTTTATTCTTGGTAAAGATGTAGTTGGACACATTCATAAAGTCGGAAAAGACGTAAAAGATTTGAAAGTAGGACAAAGAGTATTGTCACATCTAAACTTAGGTGGTTATGCACAATTCGCTATTACAGATGCTAAAAACATAATAAAAGTTTCAGAAAATTTAGATGCAAATAAATTAGTTGCCTTACCTTTAAATTATGTGACAGCATATCAGTTACTTCATCGTATAGCTAAAGTAAAAAAGGGTTCTACTATTTTAGTTCATGGTGGAGCTGGTGGAGTAGGTACTGCTTTACTTGAACTTGCGAGATTAAGTGATATAAAAGCTTATGCTACAGTTTCTTCAAAAGAAAAAATTGAAAGTGTTAAAAAAAGAGGAGCTATTCCAATAAATTATAAAAGTACAGATTTTGTCTCTTTTTTAAAAGAAGAAGCTCCAAAAGGTATAGATGCTGTATTTGACCCTATAGCTGAAGAATATTGGAAAAAGTCTTCAAAGGTACTAAAAAAAGGTGGTATTTTAGTAGCTTACGGTTTTTCAAGTTTAGTTTCAAATGATAATGTTATCTCACCTGAAGAATTGTCAAATGTAATTGGAAAATTAGTTGAGCTAGAAAAGTCAGAAATTAAACCTACTTGGTATAGCATAACAAAATTAAAAATGGAAGAACCTGAAATATATTTTGAAGATTTACTTAAAGTTGTTAAATTATTTGAAGAAGGAATAATTGATCCTGAAGTAGATTCCATATTTTCTTTAAAAGATGTAAAAAAAGCCCATGATCTTATAGAAAAAGGCTCTGTTATTGGGAAAGTAGTATTAAAAATATAAAAAACTTAGAGTTAAAAAAGGAAATATAATGAAAGAAGTTGTAATTGTAGCAACAATTAAAGTAAAAGATGGATTTAAAGATGAAGTTTATAGTGAACTTTTAAAATTACACGAAGCAACTCATAAACATGATGAGGGTTGTCTTCAATATGATTTACATAAAAATTTAGATGATGAAAATAGTTTTACTTTTATTGAAACTTGGGAAAATACAAAACTTTTAGATAAACATATGGAGAAAGAACATTTTTTACAATTTGTTAAATTTGTAGATGGTAAATTAGAAAATATGGATATAAAAAGATTAGAAAAAGAAGAATATTAATATGATTATTGCAATTGTAAAAGCAAAAATAAAAAATAATAAACATGCAGAATTAAGAGAAATAGCAAATATTTTACAGTATGAATATGCCACAAAAGAAGAGGGTTGTGAACAGTATGAATCATTTATTGATGGTGATACTTTTATTACTATTGAAAGATGGAGTTCTCAGGAATTACTTGATTTACACCTTGAATCTGAACATGTAAAAAAGTATGTACCAAAATTAAGAGAATGTGTAGTTGATGAAACATTTGATGTTCAATTTATAAAAAGTGATGATATCTCTTTTTTAAAAATATAAAAGTATAAATATTCATGAAAAAAGAAGAAAATAAAACCAAATATTTTGTTGGTATGTTAATAGCCATGTTACTTTGGGGAGTTGCATGGACTTCTGGAAAAGCAGCAGTTGAACACTCAAATATACAAGTGGCTTCATTTTGGAGATATACTATTTCTTTTATAGGAATGATACCAGTTATAATTTATATGAAAAAAACTTTAAAAACTGACTTTTTAGGATATTTTTATATGATTTTAGCTGGATTATTAAGTGCAGCTTTTAGTTACTTGTTTTTTGCAGGACTTGCCCATGGAGAAGCTGGATATGGTGGAACTATGGTTACCTCATTAGTCCCTTTACTTACATATTTTTTATCTATTTTACTTTTTGGTACAAAAGTATCAGCAAAACAAGTACTTGCTTTAGGTATTGGTGTATTTGGAGCTATTATTTTACTTCGTATACCAATGGAGGGATTAGACTTTCTAAATCTTGATAGTATATATTTCTTAATTTGTGCTATTGTTTGGTCTTTTGTTACAGTTCTAACGCAAAAGGCTTCAAAAAGAGTTGACCCTATGTTTTATACTTTAGTGATTTTTGGTGTAACTTCTTTTACAAATATGATTATTGCCTTACCATATCATCCTTTTGAAATAGGATTATATGACTCAGTATTTTGGTTAAATATTTTATTTGTAGGGTTATTCTCTGGAACTTTTGCTATGGCAATATTTTTTGCAAGTGCAAGTAGAATTGGTGCACACAATACAGGTGTGTTTATGTTTATAGTTCCAGTTGGTGCAATAATCTCAAGTTATTTTGCATATAATGAGAAAATAGTATCTTCTACTGTAATAGGTTGTTTATTAGCACTAATAGCTGTTATACTATTTAACAAAAAAAGTAAACTAGAAAAACTAAAATTAAAAGAAGCAAAGCTTGGAATTGACTAAGCTTTTTGATATATAAAATTAAATTAAAAGGATAATTATGGAAAAAACATTTATGGAAGCTATGGATTTTAGACATGCTTGTAAAATTTTTGATGATACAAAAAAGATTACTGATGAGGATTTAACATATATTTTAGAAGCTGGTAGAAAATCTTGTTCTTCTTTTGGGATGGAACCTTGGAAATTTTTAGTTATTACAAATGATGATTTAAGAGAAAAGTTAAAAGAAGTATGTTGGAATCAGCCTCAAATAACTACTTGTTCTCATCTTGTAATTATTCTTGCAGCAATTGAAAATGTAAAACCAGAATCTGGTGTGCCTAAAAGAAAATTTGGAAGAAGAGAGATGCCTCAAGAAAAATTAGATTTTTATTTAAATCTTTATGCTACTCATTTAAAAGAAACACTTTCTACTGACGAAAATATCTATGCTTGGACTTCAAAACAAACATATATAGCAGCTTCAAATATGATGACAGCAGCAGCTGTAAGAGGAATTGATTCTTGTCCTATTGAAGGTTTTGAAAAAGAGAATGTTGAAAAGATTTTAGAATTAGATATAACAAAATATCAATTATCATTAGTTTTACCATTTGGATATAGAATTAATGAACAATCATCTCAACAAAGAGAAAAATTAGAAGATATCGTAGAATATATCAAATAGCCATCAGAAGGTACAATAATGAGTTTACTTTTAAGTCCTAGTAGTATTGGAAATTGTCAATTAAAAAATAAAGTAGTTATGCCTCCAATGTGCATGTATAAAAGTGATAATAGTGGAAAAATTATGCCTTTTCACTCTTTTCATTATGCTTCACGGGCAATGGGAAATGTTGGTTTAATTATTGTTGAAGCAACAGCAGTTGAAGCAAGGGGAAGAATTTCTAATAATGACTTAGGACTTTGGGAAGATTCTCAAATTGCTGGACATAAACAACTTGTAGATCAAGCCCATGAGTTTGGTTCAAAAATAGCTATTCAACTTGCCCATGCAGGAAGAAAGAGTTTAGTTAAAGAGACAACTCCTATAGCTCCTTCTTCAATAGCTTTTGATACAAGTGGTGGATTTAAAACTCCCCAGTCTTTAGATTTAGAACATATAGCTTTAGTTAAACAGTTATTTTTAGACTCTGCAAAAAGAGCAAAAGAAGCTGGTTATGATATTTTAGAACTTCATGCAGCCCATGGATATTTACTTTGTGAATTTTTATCTCCTTTAACAAACAAAAGAGAAGATATCTATGGTGGAAGTTTAGAAAATAGATGTAGGTTAACTTTAGAGATTGCAAAACTTTTAAAAGAGCAAATAGATTTACCTTTAATAGTTAGAATTTCAGCGAGTGAATGGAAAACAGATGGCTGGAATATTGAAGATTCTCTTTATTTATCAAAAGAGCTTAAAAAAATAGGAGTTGATTCTATTCATGTTTCAGCAGGAGGAAATCAAAAAGATCCAGATTTGATGCCAGAACTTTCTGCTTTATATCAATGTGATTATGCAAAAAAGATAAAAGAAAGTATATCTATTCCTGTGATTGCAGTTGGATTAATAACAACTTCAAAACAAGGAGAAGCTATTTTACAAGATAAAGTTTGTGATTTCGTAGCTTATGGAAGAGAACTTTTAAGAAATGCAAATCTAGTATTTCAATTTGCAAAAGAGCTTAATCAAAAAGAGTTAATAGATAACTCTTATCTTAGAGCATATTTATAAAAAGCTAGGTTTTAAACTAGCTTTTTATATAAAATCCCAAGTAATATTACTACAAATAAACCAAGCCCTACTGCTAAAAAGAAGTTATGAATTCCTAAATTTCTTACTACTGGATAAAACACTATTGGTGAAGCAAATTGTCCTAAAAAAACTGAACTTGTTAGATATCCAGAGGCTTTAACTCTTTTTTCAAATGTTGTTTTACTTAACATCCAAGCAGAGATATTTGTCATCATAAGACCTCCACCAAAACCAAGTAAAATACCAGTTAGAAAGAAGAAATATACATTATTGACAAATGAAATAGCAGTTAATCCTATTGCGCATATAGTTAGTGCAATTAAATAAATAGTAGAAAAACTATATTTCTTTTTAAATTTTGAAAAATACATTGCTCCAATTCCATTAGAAAGAAATGCAAGACCTATAATAGAACCAGTTAATTTTCCACTTGCATGGAATTCATTTATTATTAAAAATGGAAGTTGAGTAGGTAAAATAAAGAAAATTGTCATATATAAAAAACCTAAAAAATATATTCCAATAAGATTTGTTGGAACCACAGTTATTTCTTCTTGTTTTAAATCTTCTTGATGTTTTTCAACTAAAAAGTATATAACCATTGGAAGAAGTAAAAATCCAATCAAATATATTCCAAAAGGGAATCTCCAGTTTATATCAGATAAAAATCCTCCACCAACAACAAATACAACACCTCCTATAGACATAAAAGCACTTTGATAGCCCATAAATTTGTGTCTTGCTTCTCCTTGAAAATAGTCGCCAACTAAAGAAGTAGATACAATCATAAGTATTGCAATTGCTATTCCAAAAAGTGACCTTGAGAATAAGAACATTTCTACATTTTCTAAGTATAATCCAGCACTTCCAGTTAATGCAAAAATAATTAAAGCTGAAATAGCTGATTTCTTTTTTCCAATCTTAAAAATCAGATGACCTAAAAACGGTGAGAATAGGGCAATAATAACTGAAGGTAATGTAAGCATTAACCTTGAATAAAACTCAATGTTTTTTATATCACTAAAATAGTCTTGAAATCTAGGAAGTGCTGTTACAATAGCAACATTTGACATCATAGTTGTCATAGATAAAAATAATAATGTAAGAATAGCTGTTTTTTTAATTATATAACCTTTTATGAATTTTAAGAGAATGTAATTTTAGCATAAAATTTTTTATATGTAATATTTATTTAAAAGATTCCTTAAATAAGGGTTCTTTAAGTATCTTAAAATCATAAAATGTGAAATAAATGTATTAAAAGTTTCCTTAAATTTAAAAACTATAAATATGAAATATTACAAAAAATAACCAGTTTAATTGTGTAACATAAGTTAAAATTTGTCATACTAGGAGTGTAATTTTAACGCAAAAGGGGATAAAATGAAATTAACAAAATTTAAAGGACTGGTTTTAGCAGGTATGCTTGCCGCTACAAGTTTAAGTGCAGCTACGTGGAAATATGCTTTTGGTGAAGGTACAAGTGATCCTCAAGGAATATATGCAACTGCGTTTAAAGATTTTATTGAAGATAACTCAAGACATAAGATTGAACTTTATGAAGTTGGTTCTTTAGGTGAAGAATCAGATATGATGGAGCAAGCAAAAGCTGGTTTATTACAGTTTATTGGTCAATCAACAGGATATATGGGTGGAACAATTCCACAAATGGATGTTTTCACAGTACCATATGTTCTTCCAACAGATACAAAAGAGCTTGATTATTTTTTCAAAAACTCTAAAGTAGTTAATGAAATGCTACCAAAAATCTTTAATAAACATGGATTAGAACTTTTAGCGATTTTCCCAGAAGGTGAAATGGCAGTTACAACTATGGAAGAGTTCAGAAGCCCTGATGATTTAAAGGGTAAAAAAATGAGAGTAATGCCAGGTTCTCCTATTTTAGTAGAAACTTATGAAGCATTTGGTGCTTCTCCTCAACCAATGACATGGGGTGATTTAGTTGGTGCTCTTAAAACTGGAATGGTTGATGGACAAGAAAATCCAACAGTTTGGATTGAAGCATATGGATTAGATGAATTAACTAAAGTACTTACTTATACAGGACATGGACACTTTAATGCATCAGTTAGTGCAAATAAGAACTTCTTTGATGGATTAGGTAAAAGAGATAAAAGGTTAGTTGAAGAAGCAGCTAAGTATGCTCAAAAAGTAATTCTTGAAGAGGCTCAAAAACTTGATGCAATAGGTATTGGAAGAATAGTAAAAACAAATCCTGATTATAAAATCAATATGTTAACAAAAGAAGAGAGAGCTGCATTTAAAAAAGCAGCACAAAAAGTACAAGACTCGTTTGCTTCAAAGAGTGCTTCTAATAAAAAAATCATGGATCAAATCAAAAGAGATTTAGCTGAAGCTGAAAAAAATACAAAGTAATATACAAAACATCTAGCAAAAGCTAGATGTTTTACAAAGGGGAAAATATGTTCGAAAAGAAAAGAGAAGACTCAGCTGAAAACTCGAAAAATAAAAACATATTTCTTAGGGCTGTAGATTTTTTAGATTTAATGCTTAGCCGCTTTGAAGAATTTATGTTAGCTATTGGTGTTGTCGCAATGGCAGCGGTAACAATTCTGTCAGTTATTACTAGATTCATCTTTAATGATGCTTTGACTGTTACTGATGAGTTAAATATGATATTTATAGTTATAGTTACTTTTGCAGGACTTAGTTATGCAGCAAGAAATGCAAGACATATTAGAATGTCAGCTATTTATGATGCAATGTCTAAACCAGTTAGAAAAGTGCTTATAATATTTATTTCATCAGTTACAGCTTTTTTTATGTTTGTATTAACATACTATTCATATAGTTATATTGTAGAAGTATATGAAAGTGGAAGAATTCTTCCAGCATTAGGAATTCCTGTATTTTATATTTATTTGTGGGTTCCAATTGGTTTTGCCATAACAGGTTTACAATATAGTTTTACAGTAATCAAGAATCTTCGAAAAAGTGATGTTTTCCTTTCTACAAAGGTAAAAGATGGCTATAAAGAAACAAATATTGAAGTATAGGGCTTAATCATGAAAACAAATATATTAAAAAAACTATTATTACTATCTTTTCTTTTAGTTAGTATCATTTCAAATACATTTGCAGAAGATAATGTTTCTATGTCAATAGATGAGATTCAAACAGTAAAAAAAGAGGGCAACTTTTTTACTACTGTATATGGGTATTCTCAGGCAGAAGATTTTAATAGTCATAAGTGGCGAGTTGTTGAAGTAGTTTTTAGAGACCAAGATTCTAATAGTATATTGTTAGAAACTGAAACAGATAAAAGAGGTATGTGGGAAATTGTTGATGCAGATATCTCTTCTTTATCTGATGGTGAAATTGCTATTGAAGCAACAATGATTAATGATTATGGTGATATTTTAAGTTCAGTTACTTCAAGTGAAATAAAAGATACAAGTTTTAGTTTATATGAATTTCTTAAAAATAATATTGCAACTTCAATTTTTATATTAATGGTTGTTTTACTTCTTTTAGGTTTTCCTATGAAAATCCCATTAATTGCAGGAACAACTTTCGGTATATATTTACTTTTTGATTCTGATTTTTCAAAAATGCAATTTATGGTACAACAAATGATGGCAGGAATTAGGCCAGCTGCTTTAATTGCTGTACCTATGTTTATACTTTCTGCTGATATTATGACAAGAGGACATTCTGCTGAAAAGTTAATCGACCTTGTAATGGCTTTTGTAAGACATATAAAAGGTGGACTTGCCATAAGTACTGCAGGAGCTTGTACAATGTTTGGTGCTGTTTCAGGTTCAACTCAAGCAACAGTAGTTGCAATTGGTTCTCCTCTTAGACCAAGACTTAAAAAAGGTGGATATAAGGATTCATTTATATTAGCACTTATTGTAAATTCTAGTGATATCGCATTTTTAATTCCACCAAGTATTGGGATGATTATTTATGGAATTGTTGCAAAAACTTCTATTCCTGAACTATTTATTGCAGGAATTGGTCCAGGGCTTTTAATCTTAGCACTGTTTTCTATTTATAGTATTATTTATGCATATAGACACAATATTCCAACAGAGCCAAAAGCTTCATGGAAAGAACGATTTACAGCTTTATATAAAGCCCTTTGGCCTTTAGGTTTTCCTGCAATTATCGTAGGTGGTATTTTTGGTGGAATTTTTAGTCCAACAGAAGCTGCTGCTGTAAGTGTTGCTTATGCAATATTCTTAGAAGGTTTTATTTTTAAAACTATGAAACTAAAAGATTTTTATGCAACGGCAAAATCTACAGGGTTAGTAACAGCAGTTGTATTTATCTTAGTGGGGGCTGGAGCTGGTTTTGCTTGGGTTTTATCTTTTGCACAAGTTCCTCAAGAGATATTAGGTTCAATTGGAATTAATGAGATGGGACCATATGGAGTTCTTGCAGTTATCTCAATAGCCTTCTTTGTTGGTTGTATGTTTGTTGATCCAATCGTTGTTATTTTAGTTTTAGTACCAATCTTTGCACCTGTAGTAACTGCAGTTGGTCTGGACCCAGTACTTGTAGGAACTATTATTACTCTTCAAGTTGCAATTGGTTCAGCAACTCCACCATTTGGTTGTGATATATTTACGGCAATAGCAGTATTTAAAAGACCTTATATTGAAGTTATAAAAGGTACACCACCATTTATTTTTATTCTTTTAAGTGTATCTGTGGCATTGATTTTCTTCCCACAAATTGCACTATTTTTAAGGGATGTTGCTTTTAGATAATATGTAGAGTTAATAAGTAAGGAATATAAATGTTTACAAAAATACTAGTTCCATTGGATGGTTCTGATAAATCTTTTGAAGCTTTAGACATGGCATGTAATGTTGCTAAAAAATATGATGCGGAAGTATTTTTACTTTCTGTATTTAGAAAATATAGTTTTATGGAAGGTTCTTTTGTTTCATTTAATAGTAGTGTTGATAAAGATAATTTTGAAGATGCTTTAAGAGATGCTTCTAAAGAGATTGTATCTGAAGGAAAAGAGATATTAAAAAACAATGATGTAACAAAAGTAAGAGCTTTTGTTAGAATGGGTGCTGCTGCAAAAGAGATTCTAAAGTTTGCTAAAGAAAATAATATTGATTTGATTATTATTGGTTCAAAGGGGCAAGGAGAGCTTTCTGGATACTTATTAGGTGGAGTTTCTCATAAGGTTACAGGATTAGCTAAGTGTCCAGTGATGGTTGTATAATTTAGAAATATTGATATTTTATGGTATAATCGCGCCTTTATAAAATAATAAGGTATTTAAATAATGAGCGAATCAAAAGCAAAGACGCAAAAGTTTATTGTTAAGTTTTTTCCAGAAGTAATGGTAAAAGGAAGTAAAGCAAAAAGGCAAATGATTGACCAGCTTTATAGTAACATAAGAACAATACTAGAGCGAATTAGCAAGAATATTGAATATAAAAAGTTTTTTGATAAAATTGAAATTGTATGTCCTATTGATGTAGTTGTAGAAGTTAGAGAAAGCTTATTGAATACTTCAGGAATAGAGCTTGTTTTAGAAGCCTTACAGTTTGATAATGTTTCAACAATTGATGAAATGAAAGAGATAGTAAATAAGTGTACTGCAAAGGAAATACAAGGTAAAAGTTTTGTTGTAAGAGCAAAAAGAACAGGACAACAAGAGTTTAAATCAACTGATATGGAAAGAAATATTGGTGGCTATATGCTAGCACAAAATCCAAACTCAAAAGGTGTTGATTTAAGAAATGCAGAAGTTACTATTAATATAGAACTTATTCATAAACAGTTAAATATTATTACGCAAAAATACCAAGGTTTATCAGGTTTTCCTATTGGAACACAAGGTGATATTTTATCCCTTATGTCAGGTGGTTTTGATTCAACTATAGCTTCATATTTGACTATGAAAAGAGGAATTAAAACACATTTTGTTTTCTTTAATCTTGGTGGAATTGCTCATGAAATAGGTGTTAAACAAGTTGCTTATTATCTTTGGAATAAATATGGAAGTTCTCATAGAATAACTTTTACATCTGTTCCTTTTGAAGATGTTGTAACAGAAATTTTCAATTCAACAAGCCAATCATATATGGGTGTAACACTAAAAAGACTTATGCTGATGGCTTCTGAAAAAATTGCTGATAAAATGGGAATTGAAGCACTTCTTACAGGAGAAAGTGTTGCTCAAGTATCAAGTCAAACTTTAAGAAACCTTGCCTTAATTGACCAAGTTACTAATAAACTTGTATTAAGACCATTGGCAACAATGAATAAACCTGAAATTATGGAAATGGCAAATAAAATTGGAACTAGAAGATTCGCAGAAACTATGCCAGAATATTGTGGTGTAATTTCACAAAATCCAATTACGCATGGTTCTTTTTCTAGAATGGAAAAAGAAGCAGAAAAATTCAATTATGAAGTTTTAGATAAAGCTGTTGAAAATGCAATTACAATCAATGTAGATGACATTGATGAAGATGTTAATGATATAGGACAAGTTGATATTGTAAATGATATCTCAAGTGGTGAATATACAATTATTGATATTAGACAAAATGATGATTGTATTGAAACTTCTTGTGAAACTATAAAAATACCGTTTTTCAAATTAAAGTCTCAATTTGAGAAACTTCCTCAAGACAAACAATATCTTTTTTATTGTGACAAAGGTATTTTAAGTCAATTACATGCTCAGTATTTAATTGACTCTAAGGGATATAAAAATATTAAAGTGTATAGACCACAGTAGGTCTATACTTTATTTACTATTCTTGAATTGTCCAAATAAGTTTAGATAAATCATAGTCTAAAGACTCTAATTTTTTTAAAATCTTCTCTTTTGTATCTTCATCTAAGTTCTTTGTTCTAGATAAAATCCATAGATACTCTTTACTTGGTTCACTAATTACTGCATAAGAGTAGTCTTCATCAAGCATTATAATCCAATAATCTCCATAAAAAGGCCAGAAAAAAGAGACTTTTAATTTAGAGTTTGTATTATCTACAGCATAGGCTTCTCCTACTGCTTTAGACTTTTCACCAGTAGTTATTTTAGTACACCTATTGATAACTTCAATTTTATCATCTTCTTTAAGACTATATGTTGCAGTTACATTTTTACAATCTTTTTCAAACTTGTGTTCATATCTTGCTATTTCATACCATGAACCAAGATATCTGTCTAGATCTACACTTGGTACACTTTTGATGTTTGGATCTTTATATGAACAAGCAGTAAATAAAAATATTGTAAATATACTAAGAAATAAATATTTCATTTTAATTTCCCCCCTTTTGATATTAGTATATATAAAAATAGTGTTTCTTTGTAGATATTTTATAGTAATTTATAGAAACTCTGTCATATATGTTCTATACAAAAGGGGAACAAAGTTTTGTTGACATTTTCTATTTTCTCTTGTTTGTATTGCAACTGCTTCAAAAAAAGTAGTCCAAAGTTTTCTAAACTTTTCTTCATTTTGTGATAGTTTTGGTTCTTCAAAATAAGCAATATTTTGAACACCTAAATATTCATTATTTTTTATGAAAGCAAGTTTTCTATTTATATCATGGATAATATAGTTTTGATTGTTTAATCTTTTTAAAAAATGTTTGCCTAAAAAATAAACTACATTAAACTTTGTTTCTATTTTTGCATATAAAGTTCCATCCTCAAGCTCTTCAAATCTAGTAAAACCATACATTTTATGAACATGCCTAAATAGTTCTTTTTCTAAGTTTTGTAAATAGAAAACTTCCTTTTGGTTTATATTAAAAAGTTCATTACTATCTTTAAAGCCCAAAATAATATATTTTAGAAGCTCTAATTCAAACTCTTTTGTATCACACATAAAAATATTAAGTATTAGTTCAAAACATTTTTTTGGAAACTTCTTTTTAATAGCTTCTAAGACTTTAAAGCTTTTTTCTTTGTCTTCTTTTATTTCTACTATCTCATCTAAAAGTAGGGTGTCTGGAACTTTACTTACAATTTCTTTTGGTTGTAGTTTTTCATAATATACCTCATAAACTAAAGTTAAAAATCCTTCAAAGGTTTTGTCATATACTAAAATCATAATTCACCTGTAATATGACTGTAGTTTATATCAAATAGTGAGGGTTGTATTATCTTTTTTTTAGGTGGTGCAATTATTGCTTGTTTAATATCTTCTTTATAAAAAGCAGTTTTACTATTGTACTTTCCCTTACAAGTTATAAAATATTTAGCTCTTTTTAGGGATATCTTTAACTTCTTTAAATCCTCAAAATCTAAGGATTTAAATCTTCTAGCTTTTAAAATTTTAAATACACCCCTTACGCCAATTCCTGGAATTCTAAGAAGTTCATCTTTACTAGCTTTGTTTATTTCCATTGGGAAATATTGTAAGTTTAAAAGAGCCCATGAGGTTTTTGGGTCTACTTCTTCATCTAAATCTGGGAACTCATCACTTACTATTTCATCATAAGAAAAGTCATAAAATCTTAAAAGCCAATCAGCTTGATAAAGTCTATGTTCCCTTAAAAGTGGTGGTTTATTTATTATTGCAGGAAGGTTTTTATCATCATTTACTGGAATATAAGCACTATAGTAGACTCTTTTTAACAAGGCTTTATCATATAAAACAGAACTAAGTTTTAGAATGTCTTTGTCACTTTCAGGAGTTGCTCCAACTATTAGTTGAGTACTCATTCCTATAGGTTTTGTATCTTTTTCCAAGCTAATATCTCTAGCATACTTCAACGGTTGAAGAACACTCTCTTTTGTTTTATTTGGTGCTAAAAGTTTTAAAGACTTATCACTTGGAAGTTCTATATTTGAGCTTACTCTATTTGCTAGGGCAACTATTTGTTCTATTATTTTCTCATCAGTACCAGGTATTAATTTTACATGAATATAGCCATTGAAATGGTATTCTTTTCTTAATATTCTAAGTGCTCTTAATATCAAGTTTGAAGTATGGTCTTCACTATCAATTATTCCAGAACTTAAAAAAAGACCTTCGATATAGTTTCTTTTGTAAAAATTGATTGTGATATCAGCAAGTTCTCTTGGTGCAAAAGCAGCTCTTTTTATTTCATTACTTTTTTTATTTATACAATAAGCACAATCATATATGCAGAAATTTGTCAAAAGTACTTTTAATAAAGAAACACATCTTCCATCAGCAGTAAAGGTATGACATATACCACTATTATGTGTTGCTCCTAGTTCACCAGTTTTGTGATTATTATCACTTCCACTAGAACTACAACTTACATCATATTTTGCACTATCTGCAAGTATTTGCATCTTTTCATAAATATCTTTTCTCATAAAGATATTTTAACTTAAAATATTTGCATAATGTTTTTTTATTACAATTTGTAATATTTTACTAGAGTCTATAGAGTAAAAGCAAAACTACCAAAGTTTATGGTAGTTTTACTTATTAGGAATTATATTGTCTTAAAAGCTAGCGCTAATAAAACCAATAGCTGCAAAAGATACAGCTATTAAAACAATTAGATTTCTTAGAAAACTCATACTATCTCCTTCAATAAAACTAATTATATTTTATATGATAAGTGTCAATATCCCAATATACATTTACTTGACAAAAACTTGACAATTTTAATTTTTAAAAGTAATTGAGAAAATATTGTATGGTTTGTTATATTTATAATCAAGTTTAAACTCATGCATTTGAATTATCTTATTTACAATATTTAATCCTAATCCATGACCTAATTGTTGATTTGGTTCCCTTGTAAAAGGTTGGGTATAATAAATAAGATCACTTGTAAGTTTTTTTGCAATATTTTTAACCTCAATCTTATTTTCAGTAGCTTCAATTATAATTGGGTATTCCTGCGCATATTTCATTGCATTGTCAATTAAGTTTTTAAGTGCAATTGTTAAATAATATTTATCTGCAAGTATGTTAAAGTCCTCTTTTATAATAACTTCTACCTTTGATTCATCATCAATAGAGAGTTTAGATAATGATTCAAGAATCAAGCTACTAGTTTTAAACTTTGAAGAGTTGATTTTTGCAAAATTTAATTTCTCTCTTTGTAATAGTTTGCTTGTAAGTTCTTCTATGTCTATGAAAACTTTATTTAGGCTATCTATTTGTTTATCATCTTTGTTTTGTCTTAAATTTTCAAGTACAAATTTAGCTTTTGAAATTGGTGTTTTTAATTCATGACTTATATTTCTTAAAAGCTCTTCCCTTGAATGAATAATATCACTTTGCTTTTCAAGGTATGAATTTAGATTATGTGTTATTTCACTTAATTCATTGTTCTTACCAATGTCTATTTTAATAGTAGTTTCATCATCTTTAAAAAGCTGTAAAGTACCTTTGTTTAGTTTGTCAAGCTTGTCTTTTATCTGTTTTGTAATACGTGATGAGATGATAGATGATAAAAGAAATGCAATAATAAAAAGTATAACTACTTCAACTTTTATTGTATCTATAAATTGATTTCGTTTCTTTTCTGTTTTATCTAATTTAGTTTGAAGATAATCTATCTCTTCTTTTAAAAGTTTATCTATTTTAAGACTTATATTTTCAAATTTTTTATTAAAATTATCAAAAGCTATTTTTTCATTTTTGCTTACTAAAATAAGCTTATATAATTGGTATTTTATTAGATTTTCAATCTCTTCAAAATATTTAAATATTTGCTGTATGTTTTGTTTTTCAATTGTTGATTCAGAGTTATCTATTGTCTTTTTCTTCTTAATAATCAACTTTTTAAAAAGTTCATCTGATTTTTTTAGACGTTTTTTCACTACTTCTATCTTTTCATAATCAGTTACAATATCCAAAACAATCCAAGAAAAAGAGTTGTTATACTCTTTTAGTTTTTCAACTCTTCTTATTTGGTCATATCTGTGTATTTGATTTTTATGTATTTCACTTAGATTAAAAATTGTATAAAAAAATACTCCTATTATTGATAGCATAATAAGTAGTATCAAAGAAAATGATATAAAAAGTCTTTGTCTAATTGTTATCACAAAATTTATACCCTATACCCCAAATTGATTTGATATATATTGATTCCTTTGAATCATCATTTATTTTAAATCTAATATTACTAACATGCATATCGATAGTTCTATTTTTTGTATCTTCTTTTAATGAAGTTTGATTTATGATATCTTCCCTTGATACAACTTTGTTTATATTTTCAATAAACATAAAAAAGATTTCTGCTTCTATTTTTGTAAATTCAATTTGTTGATTTTCTAAGAAGACACTTCTTTTATTTAAATCAATTCTTAAATCATTTATTTGAAGTTCTTCACTATCTTTATATCTTTTAAGTGTTGCATCAATTCTTAGAACTAACTCTCTTGGTTCATAAGGTTTAGATAAGTAATCATCAGCTCCTAATTCAAAGCCATAGATTTTATTTCCTATATCATCCCTTGCAGTTGAGATGATAATAGGTATATTTTTAATTTTCTTTATTTTTTTGAAAAGGTCAAAGCCATCCATTCTAGGAAGGGATAAATCTAAAATAACAATAGAGTATTTTGCGTGATTTTCTTCAAACTCTTTCAATGCTTCAAAAGGTTCTGAATATACAATACAATTATAATTATAATCTTTTAGAAATGTGCTTATAAGTTCTTGTAGTTCGATATTGTCTTCAATCAATAGAACACTTTTACTTTTCACTTTTAACCTTTACTATTTTGTATTATCATCTTGAATTTTGTTTTTCGATGATACTGATTTTAACCAAAAATATCCAAATAAACCTGAAAATAAAGAAGCACTTAAGATTCCTATTTTTGCTTGGAAAATAAGTTCAGGGTTTCCAACAAAAGCTAAATCTGCAACAAATATAGACATTGTAAATCCTATTCCACCTAAAAATGCTACTCCAAATACTTGGCTCATATTACTCTCTTTTGGAAGCTCTGCAATTTTTAGTTTTACTGCTAGGAAAGAAACCCCAAATATACCAATAACTTTTCCTAAAATAAGTCCTAAAATAATACCTAACGAAACAGGTTCTAAGATTGTAGTACCAATTGAGCTAAAGTCAATTTTAACTCCTGCATTTGCTAAAGCAAAGATAGGAATAATTAATAATGCAACTGGTAAATGAAGATTATATTCTAATCTTGCAGCAGGTGTTCCTACTTCATTGATTTTATCTTTTATATTTGTAAGAATCTTTTTTTGTTTTTCATGCATCATGTGATTTTCTTGGACTGGATAGTTATCATATTCATCTAATAAACGTTTTGTATCTTGGGTAAAGGTTTCAGGAGCTCTTTTAGGCGTTGAAGGTATTGCTAGTGCAGCTAAAACACCTGCAATTGTAGCGTGAACACCAGATTCTAACATGAAAAACCACATTACTAAACCTACAACAAAGTAAGGTAGAATCATATGAATACCAAATCTATTAAAAGCAATCATTAAAGCAAACATAACTCCTGCTAAACTAAGTGCAAGCATATTTATAGTTTCTGTATAAAAAATTGCTATAACTAAAACAGCTCCTAAGTCATCAACAATAGCAAGGGCAACTAAAAATGTTACAAGGGTTGTGGGAACTCTTTTTCCTAATAAAACTAAAGCACTAATTGCAAAAGCAATATCTGTTGCCATTGGGATTCCCCAACCTGCTGCTCCTTGTGTTCCATAATTTAAACTTGTATATATAAGTGCAGGAAAAATCATACCACCAATTGCTGCTAAAATGGGAAGCATTGCTACTTTTATATTTGATAGTTCACCTGCTGTAATTTCTCTTTTTATTTCAAGACCAATTAAAAAGAAGAAAATGGCCATAAGTCCATCATTAATCCAATGATGAAGAGAATGAGAAAGTTTCCATGAACCTACATTAAAATCAATATATGTATGAAAAAAATGTGCATAGATATCATATAAAGGACTATTTGCTAATACTAATGCTAATACAGTTGTTATTATTAAAATCAAGCCTGTTGTTGTTTGGGCATGTAAAAAATCTTCAAAGGGTGTTGATACTTTTTTAAAAGCTTTTTCCCAAGGTGCGTATAGTTTCATTCAAACTCCTAGTAAATTTTTAACTATTTTTATTTGCAAAGTGTCAAATTATACAAATAAAATGTCAAGAAATTTATACATTTTTTCTTGACATTTTCTTGGTAATAATTTTAAAACTACTATTTGAGTCTTTTTCTATTTTTTTATATCAGTTTTTAATTTTTGTATTGCAATCTCTTTTTTCTTTGCTTCAACCATAATATCTATATTTTTAGTATCTTTTTTAAACATTTTTTCAAGTTCAAAGAAGTCTTTTGCTTCAATATAGTCAGCATGATTTCCAAATTTTCCATCACCTTTAGAAGAAAGATGCACTTTAGGTCTTTTATTTCCCCAAGTTTTAAGTATATCTTTTGGGTTAAATTCACTTAGATTTAGGCTATGATGATATATATCAAAAACCATTGGTATTTTTGTTGCTTGGCATACATCAAGAATTTCATCTGCTGTATAAACTCTTTCATCATTTTCTAAAGCTAATCTTTGTTTTAACCACTCTTCTTTTTCAATAGTTTCAATAAGTCTTTCCATGGCTGAGACTTTGTCTCCGTAGGCTCCACCACCGTGAATTAGTACAGTTCCATTGTCATCAATTCCAAGTCTATCAAAAAGCCAAAAAAACATCTCTAATTCCCTTAAAGAGTTTTCTATAACATTCTCTTTGGGAGAGTTTAAAACTGTATATTGTCCTGGATGTATAGTTATTCTTATATTAAAATCTTTTAGTCTCTCTTTTGTTTCATCAAAAATTGGTGCTAGTTTGTCAAGCCAAGCCATATCAAAAAGTTTATGTGAAATAAAAGGAACAAAAGAGTTTCCTAATCTAAAAATAGGGTAGTTTTTAGATTTTGAATACTCTAATAAATCAATTAGCTCTTTAGCATTTTGTTTTACTTTTTTTTCAACGTTTTCATAGTTTAAGTTATTTAAATTCATAGTTCTATTTGTTGATAAACTATTATCACTTTTTGAACAAAAAAATCCAAATCTATACATTACCATGGTCCTTTAAATCTAATTGGTTTAAATTCTACTTTTTTTTCATGTTTAGTAACTCTTCCTTGAACTCTTTTTCTCCATCTTTTATATGCTTGTGGACAAATAAGTTCTCTCATGAGGTTTTTTACTTGGTTTTCTGTTAGGTTAAACTCTTTTTTTATACCATCAAAAGTAGTTCTATCTTGCCAAGCCATTTGTATTAATCGGTTTTTATCTTCTACATTTAATTTAACATTTTTCATTTATATAAAATCCTTATAAAGCCTAATGCAAAAAGAGCTAAGGAAACTTCTTTTGGCTCAAAACCATAGAGTAAATAAAAAATTGCAGCAAAAAATAAAGCAAAAGAGATACTATAAGCTTTAATTTGTTTTTTAGTAGATTCTTGAAGATATTCTAGTTGATTACGTGAAAGTTCAACTTCAAGGTTACCTTCACTTGCTCTTTTTACCATGGTTTTAAAATCTTTTACAATAAAAGGTAAATCTTTTACCTCTTCAATGATAGTTTCGCTTATTGATTCCTTTGCCCCTAAAGCTTTTGGAAGATTCTTTTGTAAAATAGGCAAGATATCTTTTACTCCATTGAAGTTTTCAATATATGTTGTTCCAAGTCCTTCAATAATTGCACTAACTCTAAGTATATAAATTGCATCACTTGGAAGTTTAAAAGGTAAGTCTCTAGTACTTTCTAACACTTCAAAAGCAAGTTTTTGCATAGATTCACTATCAAGATTATCATTTGAAAAAATATCAAACATTTTTGAAGTAAATTCTGTAAGTTCTCCCATAGGTGCTTCATAAGCAATTGTTCCAAGTTTTTTACTTGCATTAATATATGTTTCATAATCCTGTTCATTTGCAGCTTTTATAAGCTCAATTATTGCAATTCTTTTATCATTTGGCACTGTTTTAACCATACCAAAATCAAGTAAAATAAGTTCACCTTTTTTATTTACAAGTAGATTTCCGGGATGTGGGTCAGCATGAAAATATCCATTTATAAGCATTTGAGTTGTATAAAAGTCAACTAAATTTGAGATGATTTTTTTAAAATCAATTTTATGTTTAAAGATATTTTCTTTATCATCAAATCTAAAACCTTCTTCAAAACTCATAACTAAAGCGTCATCACAAGAATACTTCTTATATGCTTTTGGAAATTTTACTTTTTGTTTTTTATATACTTTTTTGAAGTTTTTTAGGTTTTGTAACTCTTGATTTAAACTAACTTCTTCAACAATCATTTTTGAAAACTCTTGAATTACTGCTTCAATAGAGTTTTTTGTATAACTTGAAAATAGAGGTTTAAATAATGAATTGAACATATTTATAATTTTAATATCAGCTAAGACTTGTTGTTTAATACCTTTTCGTCTTAATTTTATTGCTACTTTCTTATCGTTTTGTAGGATTGCTTTATGAACTTGTCCAATAGAAGCTGAAGCAATTGGTTCTTTATCAAACTCTTTGAAAACTTGTTTATCTTTAAATGCAATATTATAAATTTCTTCAAAATCTTTTTGCTTCATAGGAGGAATTTGGTCATGAAGATTTCTTAATTCTTCTAAATATTCTTCACTAAAAAAATCAGACCTAGTAGCAAGAACTTGCGCAAGCTTTATAAAGGAAGCTCCTAGTTTAATAATTGTATATTTTAGTTTTTTAGGTTTAAGTGGTTTTATAAATAAAAAGCTATCTTTTCTTTTTATTACTAGATAAACTGTTAATAAAAATATAAAAACTCTGTAAACTCTAAATGGTGAATAAAATTTTATAATAAATCCTTTCAAACTTTAAAAATATATCATTCTTATTGGTTCTGCCATTGGTTTATTGAAATAATATCCTTGTGCATAATCAACACCAATCTCTTTTATTGTATTTAACTCATAAGGGGTTTCAATGCCTTCTGCTAATATCTCAATGCCATTTTCTCTAGCAAGATTAAACAGTGCTTTGTAAACAGAACGTTTTAATTCATCATTGTTAATATTTGAGATAATATTTCTATCAACCTTTATAATATCTGGTTTTAATTCTATAATCATATTTAAACTTGAATATCCTTCTCCCACATCATCAAGTGCTATTTTAAAGCCTTGTTCTCTGTAGAATTCAAGTATCTTTTTTAAGTGTTTTTGATCTTTTATACTTTCAGTTTCAACAACTTCAAAAACAATATTTGATGTATCAAACTCTAGTTGCTTTGCCCATTTTACAGTTGAGTTTAAACAAAATTCTGGGTCATAAATAGAAGTTGGAAGAAAGTTTATAAAAACTTTTTGTTTCACTTTTTTAGTAGCAGCTGTTTTTAGAGCACTTTCTCTACAAAGTCTATCTAAGTTAAAGTTCATATCATTTCTTGTAGATTTTTCAAATAGTTCATTTGGATATATTAAAGTTCCATCAGGTCTAACACCTCTAACTAAAGTTTCATAACCATAAATTTGATCTGTTCTCATATCTATTATTGCTTGAAAGTGTGAAGTTAAAGATTGGTTTTTTATTACATCAAAGAACTCTCCATCTTCAATCATATTTATATATCGCTGAAGGGGTTTTGAATTTAAAACTGCTTTATATGATAGACCTTCATTGTTATAGTCAATAAAAATTTTTATATCTTCTGTTTCTAAAGAGTTAAAAGTAGTTTCAATAGCATCTATATTTTCATAAAAGAATTTTTTTGTATCTTCAACTTCTATGTATACTATATTTTCAATCTTTTGAAAATCAATATTTAATTTTTTTAAAAATATTTTTACTTTTGAAATAAGTTCATCAAATTCACTTATAAAATATATTTTTGAAGAGTTATTACTAAACTCATATTTTATATCACATCTATTACAAGGCATAATTTTCCTTTTATGGTTCTAATCTATATATATTCCACTCTTGGTTTTCATTTAGTTCATATACGAATCTATCATGAAGCCTATTTAGTCCACCTTGCCAAAATTCAAAGTATGTTGGAACAATTTGATATCCACCCCAAAAAGAGGGAAATGGTATCTCTCCTTTTGAAAACTTTTTTCTCATTTCATCAAAATTTGATTCTAAAATACTTCTTGAGTTTACAACTTTACTTTGGTGTGAAACCCAAGCTCCAAGTTGGCTTCCTTTTGGTCTTGATAGGAAATATTTCATTGAAGCATTTTTTGAAATTTTTGAAATTTTACCTTCTATTCTTACTTGTCTTTCTAAACCTAGCCAAGCAAAGTGCGCAGAGACATTAGGGTTTTTATCTATATGCTGTGATTTTTTACTTTTATAGTTTGAAAAAAATACAAAACCATTTTCATCATACATTTTAAGTAATACAGTTCTTTGTGTTGGTTTTAAATCAATTCCAACTGTACTTAGTGTAAATGCATTTGGTTCTATAAGTTCAGCTTCTAAAGCTTGATTAAACCATTTTTCGAATTGTTTAAAAGGAGTTTCTTCTAAGTCTTCTTTATGCAATCCTTTTGAAACATATTCTTGTCTCATTCTTGATATATCAGGCATAAAAGTCCTTTAATTTTTAAGCTCTTCTTTTAACTTTTTTAAGTCTTTTTTTGTAGCTAAATCTAAGTCTTCTATCACTTCTTTTATTAAAGATTTGATTTGTTTTTTGATTTTTTTATCTTCTACTTTACCTTTTTTCTCAAGTGATTTTATAAACTCTTTAGCATCAGATTTTTTGATTTTTCCATTTTTTTCTAAAGTTTTTATCTCATCTTCCACTTTTTGTCTAACTATAACAGCAGCCCCAAGTCCTGAGTAAATCAATTCTTTAAACATTTTTATTCCTTTGTATTTTCATATCTAGTTTATATATTATAATGAATTTTATTAGATAAAGTAGAATCTTTGTAGTAAAAAAATGTTAGTTTATACAAAAGGTCGATTTATATCATGAAGTATAATATCTTCAATTTTTTCAGACTTACCAAAGTGTGGTAATAGTTTAAACATAATATTTTTATGTTCTTGTCTTAAATTTTCTATAATATTTGGGATATCACTTGTTACGTGTTTACCTGAATTTAAAAAATATGGATAAAAAACAATCTCTCTTGCTCCATTTATTATAAATTCAGTTACTACACTTTTTATATCTGGACTTGCAAGTTCTAAAAAAGCTGCTTTTTTTAATCCATATTTATTATCTTTATGTGAAATCTTTTCAATTAATTGTATAAACTCTTCATTTGATTCTTCTTTTTTACTACCATGGGCTACAAAAATTATTGCTCTCATTATTTACCTTTTAAAATATTTGTGTATTCTTCACACTTCTTTTTTATATTTTTACTTTTCCAAATATCACTTATAACTGCAAGCATGTTTGCACCTTCATTTATAAGTATATTAGCATTTTTGCTTGTAATACCACCTATAACACAAACTGGAATATTAAGTTCCTTTTTTGCATTTTTTATAACTTCTTTATTTACAACTGCTGCATTTGGTTTTGTTAAAGAAGGGAAGAATGAACCAAAGGCAACATAATCAGCACCCTTGTCTTGCATCTCTTTTGCTAATTGTAAATTTCCATAACAAGAGATACCTAAAATACCTTTATACTCTTTTCTTATTTCTTCAACTCTATGATGATCACTTCTTCCAACATGTAAACCATCACATTGAAGTTTTATTGCAAGTTCAACTCTATCATTTAATACAAACAAAGCTTTGTATTTTCTACAAAGTTCTTGTAAATCTAAAACTAATTTTTCTATCTCTTCATCAGAAGAAGTTTTATCTCTCAGTTGAACAATTGTTGCCCCACCTTCTAAAGCTTCTTTTACTTGAATTAAAATAGTTTCTTTTGGAGTTAGAATATCATCACTAATTACATATAAACCATTTAAATTTATAGACATTCTTTACCTTTTTTATGTGAAATTGGTCCTTTACCATGACCTATATTTGGTGCATTTAAAATTGCTTGATATATAAACTCTTTTGAAATTTTAATTGCTTCTTCTAATGATTTACCTAAGGCTATATTTGCAGCAATGGCACTTGAAAAACTACAGCCTGTACCATGATTATTTGAAGTTTCAATAAGTTTTGTATAGTACACTTTTTTATCATTATTATCAAAGAAAGTATCCATACTAAAATCTTCGTTCTCTTTTTTTACAATATCATTTTTGATAACTACTTTACAAGGAAGTTTAGAAATCTCTTCTATAGCTTTCTCATTTAATACATCATAATTAAAAAGTGCTTTTGCTTCATATAAGTTTGGAGTAATAATATCTACATAAGGAAATAGTGTTTTTAAGTTTTCAATTGCATCATCATTTAAAAGTTTTGAACCAGCTTTAGAGATAAATACTGGATCAAATACAATTGGAATATCTAAATCTTTAATAGTTTCTCTTACTATATCAATAATTTCGTTTGAAAAAAGCATACCAATTTTTATGGCATTTACTTCAAAGTCTTCTAGTACTCTTAATATTTGTTCTTGTACAAAAGAAGGAGAAATCTCTTGAATATTTGTTACTCCTTGAGTGTTTTGAGCTGTTAAAACAGTAAGCGCACTACAGCCAAAAGTGTCAAAAGCTTCAAAGGTTTTCAAATCTGCTTGAATACCAGCTCCACCACTACTGTCACTTCCAGCAACCGTAAGTACTACTTTCATAAAAGTCCTTCATTTTTTTTGCTTATTGTCTTTAAGTTTGACTTTAAAGCTATTTAAAAAATTTATTAGAAATTACTTTTTAGGAAAATCTTTTATTATAGTAATAACAAGTTCTCCAACTGTAAATCCAAATTTTTTCATTTTTGAGTGGTTTATGATTACTCCATCTTCTTGTAAATGAAGCCAGTCTTTTACACTAATATCAATAGTACTATTATTATATGGAACTCTCATTACATAATCCATCATAACAGTATTCCCTAAAGCTTGCATTTTTGCAGTTCCTACTATATCACCTGCTGTTGCATCGAAAGTTTTCTCTCCTGTAGGTACTAATTTCCAAACTCTTGTTAGTTCTTCCCCATCATCATAAAGAAACTCTTCATTTAAAGTTCCTACACCATTTTCATCCCAAGAACCAATAAGTGTTCCTTTAAAAGTTCTAATAATCTTTCCAGACCTATTTTTAACTAAACCATAGGCAGTTAATTTTCCATTAAAATACTCTTGAGGAATAAACTCAGGAGTTTTGTTTTTAAAATCTTCTATTTGCATTTTGCTACATCCTGTAAAAAATAAAATTGCTAAAACAATAAAAAAACTGCTAAAAAATCTATTTAAATTTTTCATGCCACAAGTCCTTTATTTAAATTTATGTTTTCATATCTTGTAAATACAAGCTGAACAAGATTGATATTTCTAGTTAAAAAGCCAGCTTCACAATAACATAGATACATTTTCCACATTCTAATGAAGTATTCATCAAAACCTAACTTTTGAACTTCATCAAGATTGTCTAAAAAGTTTTTATGCCAAACATTTAAAGTCTTTGCATAGTGCTCTGTAAACTCTTCCATATGAAGTAAATTTAATTTTGTATGTTTTGTTGTGGTTTCAAGTATTTTTCCTACACTTGGAAGATGACCACCTGGGAAAATATACTTTTGAATAAAATCTGTTCCTTTTGCGTATGAATCATATCTTTGATCAGGCATTGTAATTATTTGCATAACCAAAACACCGCTAGGTTTTAATAAGCTTTGACATTTTTTAAAAAAAACATCAAAATATTCCCGTCCAACTGCTTCAAACATTTCAACTGCAATGATTGCATCAAATTGTCCTTGCATATCTCTGTAGTCTTTAAGCATAATATTTATTGATTCTTCTATCTTGTGCTCTTTGAATCTATCTTCACAAAGCTTTTTTTGTTCTTTTGAAAGAGTTAAAGTGGTTACTTCACATTCATATTTCTTTACTAGATGCATAGCCATAGCTCCCCACCCAGAACCTATTTCAAGTACTTTTAAACCTTTTTTTAGATTTAATTTTTTTGCTAAAATATCAAGTTTTCTATTTTGTGCTTCAAATAAATCTTCATTTTCATGTTGAAAAACAGCAGCAGAGTACATCATCGTATCGTCAAGCATAAGTTTAAAAAAATCATTTGATAAGTCATAATGTTTTTGAATATTTTTTTGTGCTCTTGTTTTAGAGTTTTTTCTAAGAAAATGTTTCATTTTATTAAAAAATGGAAACAGATTATAAAGACTAAAACTTTTTTCATCTTCACTTTTTGTTTGAAGTTCACTTGAGTTTAAAAGAGCAATTTTTATTAATGAAGTTAAATCGTCACAATCAAAATCTTTGTCCATATAGCTTTCTGCAAAACCAATATCACCATAAAAAGTTAATCTTTTAAAAAGATTTCCATTGTGCAAAACTAATGTTGCTTTTGGATAAGTCTTATCACCATAAGTTTTAACTTGACCATTACAAAAGTGAACTTCTAAATCACCTCTTTTTATTTTAGATAAAAATTTATCTCCTATTTTGTTCCAGAAAGTTTCCATTAGTATCTCCTCACTGTATCTTTTTCAATTGGTTTATTCCATTTTAAACCTAATAGTTTAAGTTTTATACTTTGATATATTGTTCTTGTAACAACCCAAAATGTTAAAAATGTATGTTTAAAGAATAAACTTTTCAAGTTTTGGGCTGAAAACTCTTTAGCTTTTGCTGTAAAGTTAGATGTTAATTTTTTCTTTTCATCTTCAAAAAGAGTTATACCTAGATTTATATTTTTTTCATTATAAACTAATGTAAACTCATAATCCCCATCTCTTTTAAAAAATGGAGAAACATACATATCTTTTTTAGTTCTTCCTTTAAAAGTTTTATTATTTGAAGTTGTAAGTTCAACAGGATAGATTACTCTTCCTCCATTGTAATTGTGTACTTCTGCAATAAGAAAGCTTGGTTTATTGTCTTCAAGAAGAATTAATACACTAATTGGATTAAAAACAAAACCTGCAATTCTTGGAAGGGTTATGAATCTCATTTCTTGTGTTGCTTTGATTCCAAAACTTTTTAATAAAAAATCTACATTTTCTAAGAAGTTTTCTTTTTTCCCAAAGTGGTCTTTTGAATAAAAAGAGAATAAGTTAAATTTATTGTATGAAAAAACTTTATTTTTAATATTTTCAATAGAAGATAAATCAATATCTAGCATAAAAAAATTATATTTAAAACTATGCTCTTTAGGAAGAAATCTTTTATGATAAATCTTTCCATCAAAAATTAAGTGTTTCATAACTGGCATCCAAACTCTTTTGCTATTGTATTTGCACTATATAATCCATCTTCATGGAAACCATATCTCCAATATGCCCCTGCATAATAAGTATTGTTTTTCCCATTTATAAGTTCTCTTTTCTCTTGAGCTTTTATAGCTTTTAAATCAAATTGTGGATGGGAATAACTAATCTTTTCAATTATATTATCTAAATTTTGTGTTTCATTTAAAGAAACAAAATACTCTTTTTCTTTTTTTAGATTTTGTAAAGTATTTAACCAATAAGATAAAGTTACGTTATCTTCTTTTCCATCTGTTTTATAATTCCAAGCTGCATAGGCTTTTTTATTTGGGAATAAAGCTTTTGTATCAGTATGTAAAACAGCATCATTATCTTTATATTTAAAACTTAATAAAACATCTGTTTCATCATCACTTGGGCTTTCTAACATACTATATGCATCAGGAGCATGCATTGCTAAAATAACTTTATCATAAACTGATTCACCTAAGTCTTCATGTACTAAAATAACTTTATCTTTTTCTCTTCTTATAGATTTTACAGTAGAGTTTGTATATATTTTTCCAGAAATTTCTAAGGCAATTTTATTTACATAATTTATTGAACCACCACTTACAGTAAGCCATTGATGGTGAGTATCAACTCCTAATAGTCCATGATTTTTAAAAAAGTTTAAAAAAGCTCTAGCTGGAAACTCGTTCATTTTTTTAGTTGGTGTTGACCAAATTGAAGCTCCCATAGGAATAATATATCTGTCTTTAAAGTATTTTGAATAAGGTTTTAAATATTCACCTAAACTTAAATCTAAGTCTTCGTTGTTATTATCTAAATCTTCATTTGCTTTTTTATTAAATTTTAAAATATCTTTAATCATAATATAATGACTTAGATTAAATAGATTTTTCTTTTGAAAGAACATACCTTTTAAAGATTGCCCATTATAAGCAGTATTAGATTTAGTATTCCAAAATGCAAAACTCATATCAGAGTTTTCAATTTTCACATCTAATTCTTTAAATAGTTTTGTTAATAAAGGATAAGTTTCATGGTTAAATACTAAAAAGCCAGTATCAACACCAAACTCTTTATTATCTTCTTTCACAAAAGTAGTTCTTGCATGACCACCAAGTCTTGAATCTTTTTCATAAAGGTCAACATGATGCTTTTTACTTAATAAATATGCAGAACCTAATCCACTAATTCCAGCTCCTAGTACTGCTATTTTTAATCTTTTTTCTTTCATTTGTATCTTCCATTTTTATCTTGTTTTGTAAATATTAACTTTGATGTATCCATATACTTATCTATATATTTAATAAGTTTATCTAATTTCTTTTCTTCCATAAATGGATTTCTATGCATAATCCATAGATTTTCCATAGATTTATCACTCATAATTGCTGTTTGATAAGATTTATCCAAATAAATAATTCTATACTCTTTTGAAAAAATCCAATAATATGTTTTATCTAGTTGTGCTAAATTGTTTTCTAAGAGTGGTTTGACGATGCCAGTATAAGATATAAGTTCTCCACCAATTTCATGTTCAAAACATCTGTTGAAAACTTTTAATTTATTATTTTCTAATTGTTTATATTCAACTGTTGCAGCTACACAATTTTCTTCAAATTTATTATAAGTTCTTGCTATTTCGTACCAAAGCCCAGCAAAACTTTTAGGACTGACATATTCAACGGGCTTTGGAGTATCAGATTTTAAAAGAGCTTGAGATGAGAATAGTAGGGAAACTAAACTTAGTAATAAAAATATTGATTTCATATCAAACTCCTTTCAATATCTATTTTATATGTTATTAAAGGATTTTTGTATATAAAAAATGTCAATTAATAAACTATTATTTATCTTCTTTATATTTATTGATAAAAATAATTGCAATAATTTTTAAAATAACAGGAGCTAATCCATAAAGTAGGGCAAGGGTTAAAATAGAACTATTACTAGGATTATTTTCATTAAAATCAACTAAACCTAAAATACCGAAAGATATTGCGACACTTAAAGCAAGAGATAGTTTTGTAATCATTGCCCAAAGTCCAAAAAGTAATCCTGAACAATTGCTTTTTATCTTCTCTGCTTTTTGACTTAAGTCTGAATGAATAGAAGTAGGAAAAGCTAAATCAGCACCTAAAGAAAAACCTGAGATTATACAAATTATTAGAAAAGGTATAAAATCATTTTCTCCTAAAAAAGGAACAAAAATAAAAGAACTTGATGCTAAAGCAATTGAATAAATCCAAACTCTTTTTTTACTTGTTTTTTTTGAAATAGCAGTCCACACAGGAAGAGCTAAAACCCCTGAAAGAAAATATACAATAAGAAGCAAACCACTTGATTTTGGTTCTTTTATTACAAACTCAACAAAAAGTAAAAATAGTGTTGCAGGAATTGCATTTGCTAAGTTATTAAAAAAATATCCTATTTGCAAAGATTTAATTTTTGGCAATTCTTTATATATATTTTTTAAATATGAAAATTTGAAGTTTTCCATATTTTCACTTGTAACAGTCTTTATTTTTTTTAAGGAAACGATTGTAAACCAAATAAAAAGAGAAATAAAAACAATAAATAATAAGTCTAAAACTTCTTTTGTATTACTTGAAATAGAAAATAAAAAAGGAAGTAAAAGTGCAATAAGCACACCAACTATTGTTCCTATTTCCCTTACACTATTTAGTTTTGTTTTAAAATAATAATCATTTGTAATCTCAGCTGACCATGTAAGGTATGGAATATTTACCATACTCCAAGCAATATAAACTAAAAAAGAAAAAGAAAATAACCAAAGGTTTGCATACTCTTTATTAGGATTAATCAACAAATAAAAACCTATTATTAATAAAACAGCTCCAACAGCTACTAAAGGTTTTCTTGAGTTAAATCTTTGCTTACTTTTATCACTTAAATACCCCAAATATGGATCTAAAAAAACATCAAATAATCTTGCAAAGAAAAGAATCCCACCTACTAAAGCCATATCAATACCAATATTTTTTGCATAAAATGTTGGTAAATAAATATATAAAGGAAGTCCAAGTATTGCCAAAGGAACAGCAAGAAGACTATAGTAGGTTAAGGTTGCTTTAGTCATTTATTTTTCTTTTTACAAATTTTATAAGTAATGATATCACAGGTAGTTTTTCATATAGATTTGAAGCAGCATCCCAAAAGTCTTCATGTAAGATTACTTTATCATCTGAGTTAAAAATAACTCTACTAACTCCTTCAAAATTTTGTATATCTTTTTCTTTTTTGAATTTAAAAGAGAAAGTCCATTTTATATAAGCAATATTTCTATTTTCAACTATTTCATCTACTTTGAATTTAGGTTCATCAAGTTTTTTGTACATATTTAAAAAAACCCTAAAAATATTTTGTAAGCCTTTTACTTCATGAAAAGGGTCTTTAAATTTAGCGTTTAAATCAAAAAACTTAGCATACTCCTTTAAAGGTGTATTTTTGTCTATTGACTCAAAGAATAAGGCATAGTTTTTTGCTTTCATTTTATTAACCTTTTCGTAATTGCTAGAGAAAATTTATATGGAATAAGACTTAAAAACTGTAAAAATAATCTTAGTTTTGTTGGAAATCTTATCTCAAAACGATTATCTCTTGTGATTCCTTTGAAAATTTGTTCTGCTGCAAACTTTGGTTCCATAAGTTGAGGCATTTCAAAACTATTTTTACTTGTAAGTCTAGTTTTAACAAAACCATGATTTATAATTTGTAAGTTAATATTCTCTTGTTGTAATTCAGGATGAATTGATTGAGCAAGATTTAGTAAAGCAGTTTTAGGTGCAGAATATCCTCCTCCATTAGGTAATCCAAAATATGTTGAAAGACTTAAATTCCAAATCCATTTTCCCTTTTTTTGTTCTATGAAATATTTTGAAATATGTGTCATGATATTAATAACACCTAAGTAGTTTGTACTATTCATTAAAGCAAATTTTTTATAATCCCATGATTTCATATCCATGACTTCATAAGCCCCTGCATTATAAAACCAAATATCTAAGCCATCAAAAACTTCCCAAGCCTCTTTTATTTTAGCTTCAATATTTTCTGTATCTTCAACATCTAAATCTAGTAAATAGATTTTTTCTTTATACAGTTCTTTTAATTTTAAAAGTTCTTCACTACTTGTTGCATTTCTTGAACTAGCTACTATTTTAAATTCATTATTTAAAAGAATTTTCATTAACTCTAATCCTATACCACTACTTCCACCAACTAGCCAGATTCTTTTGTTTGAATTTTTCATAATAGCCTCTTTTTATTTTATTATATATTTTATTGTGTATTTTTGGTAGGTCTATTTTGTTAAAATATATGAAAAATATATATAAATATTACCATTAAAAAGGCTTTAATTTTATTCTTGTATAATATTTATTTATATTTTATTATTAAGGATAATCTTGGCTTTTATTACAGATGTTTACTATAAAGAGCTATTTGAAAATGCACCTATGCCTATGTTTATTATTGATGATGGATTAATAGTAGAAGCAAATGATGCCATGGCTAATGTTTTTAAAGTTAATACAAAAGAAGATATATATAAATTACACCCTTCTCAGTTATCACCTAAATATCAGCCAGATGGTAAAACTTCTGAAGAAAAAGCAAATGAAATATTTGAGTCTTGTCTTAAATACGGATTTGTACAATTTGAATGGTTACATAAAGACTTAGAAGATAAAGAGTTTTTAGTTGAAATTACTTTAAAAACAATAATCATAAATCAAAAACAAATGTTTTTTACAACTTTTAGAGATATTACTAAAGAAAAAGATTATGAAGAAAACTTAAAAAAGAAAAATGAAAAATTAGAAAATAAAAATAAATACTTTTTAGAAATAAATAAGATATTAAAAACAGACCATCAATGGGAACAACTTATTGATAAAATTTTCTTATTAGAAGAGTTTAGAAAAGCTTTAGACGAGAGTTCTATTGTTTCTAAAACTGATAAAAAAGGTATTATCACTTATGTAAATGATAATTTCTGTAAAATTTCTGGATATCAAAGAGAAGAACTTCTAGGTCAAAGTCATAATATAATTAGACACCCTAATACAAAAAAAGAGTTTTTTAAAAATCTTTGGGAAAAAATTACAAATAAAGAAGTATTTAAAGGAATAATAGAAAATAAAAAAAAGAATGGAGATTCTTATTTTGTTGATACTACAATTGTTCCTATTTTAGATAAAAATGATGAAATAGTAGAGTTTATTGGTATAAGAAATGACTTAACACAAGTTTTTGAAAAAGATAAAGTAATATATGAGCAATTTACTGATGATCTAACCTCTTTACCAAATAGACAAAGACTATTAGATGATATAAAAAAGTTTGTAAAGCCTAAATTAGCTTTAATTAATATCGATAGATTTAAAGATATAAATGATGCTTATGGTTTTGAAGTAGGGGATGAAATACTTAAAATCCTTTCAAAAAGACTTATAAAATATAAATCAACAAATCTAAAAGTATATAGACTTTCAGGAGATGTTTTTGGTTTATTAGCTTATGGAAATATTTCAGAAAAAGAGTTGTTAAAAACAACAGATAGTATTATTCATAATCCTTTAGTTCAAAAATATAATATAAATAATTATGAATTTGATATTTCATATACTGTTGGATTAGCTGGACATGATGATAAACTATTAACTCAAGCAGAAGTTGCTTTACAATGGGCAAAGCGAACACATAAAGATATTGTTCTTTTTGATGAAAATATGCCTGCTTATAAGGAATTAAGAGAAAATATTGCTTTAACAAAGCAGATAAAAACAGCAATAGAAAATAATAATATTTTAATTTATGGTCAAAAGATTGTTTGTAATACTTCTAATGATTATAAGTATGAGACTTTAATGAGATTAAAATTAGAAGATGGAACTATAGTGTCTCCTTTTAAATTTTTAAATCATGCAAAAAAAGCTAGATTGTATCCTTTGATGACAAGAATTGTTATTGATAAAGCCTGTAATTATTTTAAAGATAGAGATGAAGAGTTTTCTATTAATTTAATGATTGAAGATATTAAAGATAGAAAAACTATTGATTATCTTATTTCTAAATTAAAAGAGACAAATACTGCTCATAAAATTACTTTAGAAATAGTTGAGTCTGAAGAAATTGAAAAATTTGAAGAAGTTGGAGAGTTTATTAAAGAAGTCCATAAACTTGGTTGTAAAGTTGCAATTGATGATTTTGGTACAGGATATTCTAACTTTGAGTATATTATTCAACTAAAAGTAGATATTTTAAAAATAGATGGTTCTTTAATTAAAAATATTCATATAAATGATAATTTAAGACTTACTGTTTCTACTATTGTAAACTTTGCAAAAGTTTTAAATATTCAAACAGTAGCAGAATTCATTCATAATAAAGAGGTTGATGAGATAGTTAAGTCTTTAAAAATTGATTATTCCCAAGGATTTTATCACCATGAACCTGAGTTGTTAAACTAAGTATATTTTTTAATCTCAATCTATTACTTTTTTGATACTATTTAGTTATATAATTTGATATAACTAATTTCTTAGGGGAATAGATGAAAAATTTAAAAATTAAGATGAAGCTTGTAATCTTAGCTTTAGCATCTACTTTTGGTTTTCTTTTAACTGCATTTTTTGTTAATAAAATAATTCAAGATTTTCATGTCTTAGCAGAAAGTCAACTTTTAGTTGAAAGACTTAGTTCAAACACTTATGAATTAAGAAAGCATGAAAAAGATTTTTTAGCTAGAAAAGATTTGAAATACAAAGATAAATTTCTAAAAACTGTTGATGATTTAGAAAACAATAAAAAAAGACTTTTAAAAGATTTAAAACAAGAAAATATTGCAACAGAAGATATTGAAACATTTTTATCTTATGTAAAAGAGTATGAACGTGTTTTTTTAGAATTAGTTACAATACAACAAAAAATAGGACTTAATCCTAAAGATGGTCTATATGGTAGTTTAAGAGCTTCTGTTCATAAGGTTCAAGATTCAGCTAAAAAGTCAAATAGCAATGAGCTTCTTGCTATTGTTTATGATTTGAGAAAACAAGAAAAAGATTTTATGTTAAGAAGAGATTTGAAGTATGTAAAAAAGTTTGAATCTAAAATTGATAAATTATTAGTTTCTTCTACTTTAATGACACCTGAAAGAGTAAAAAATCTTGAAACTTACAAAAAAGATTTTTTATCTTTAATTGATGCAGAAGTAAAAAAAGGTCTTACTTCAAATGATGGTATTATGAAAGAAATGAGAACTACAATTCATAAAACTGAGAAAATGCATGCAAAAATGACTGAAGATATTTTAAATGCAATTGAAGACAAGTTTACTCAAATCAAAATTATGATTTTTACATTAATTGTTATTTCTATTATTTTAGTATTAGTATTTAGCTTTTATATTAGTAATGGACTTAATAAAAGTATCTATGCTTTCCAAAAAGGTTTAGAAGAGTTCTTTAGATATTTAAATAAAGAGGTTGATAGTGTAAAACTTTTAGATGATAGTTCAAAAGATGAAGTAGGAACAATGTCTAAAGTAATCAATCAAAACATTAAAAATATTGAGCTTGAATTAGAAAGAGAAAAGAATGTTATAAATCAAGTAGTTCAGGTTATGCATGAATTTGAACAGGGGGATTTATCTCAAAGAATCAATGTTTCAACTAGAAATCAAGGTCTAAATGAATTATTAACAGTTGTTAATAAAATGGGTGATAACCTTGAAACAAATATTAATAAAGTATTGCTTGTATTAGAAAGCTTTTCTAATCTTGATTTTAGAGTAAAAGTTGATAGTCAAGGAATTAAAGAACATCTTGAAAAGCTTGCACTTGGAGTAAATAACTTAGGTGAAGCAACAACTAAAATGCTACAAGATAACAAAAGAAATGGGCTTATACTTCAAGACTCTTCTTCTATATTATTAGAGAATGTAAATAATCTAAACAATGCTTCAAATACAGCAGCAGCATCTCTAGAAGAAACAGCAGCAGCTTTAGAAGAGATTACTTCAACAGTAAATAATAACTCTGAGAAAATGTATCAAATGTCTAATTTAGCAAGTGATGTTACATCTTCAGTTTCAACTGGTGAAAACTTAGCTTCTAGAACAACTGCTTCAATGGATGAAATAAATGAAAAAGTTGGAGCTATTAATGAAGCAATTACAGTTATTGACCAAATTGCATTCCAAACAAATATATTATCACTAAATGCAGCAGTGGAAGCAGCAACGGCAGGGGAAGCTGGAAAAGGTTTTGCAGTAGTTGCAGCTGAAGTTAGAAATCTTGCTTCAAGATCAGCCGAAGCAGCAAAAAAGATTAAAGGTTTAGTTGAGGATGCAAATATAAAAGCAAATGAAGGGAAAACAATCTCTACAGAGATGATTCAAGGTTATTCTCAATTAAATACAAACATCACTAAAACAATTGAACTTATAAATGAAGTTTCATCAGCTTCTAAAGAGCAACAAGTAGGTATCTCTCAAATCAATGATGCTGTAAATTCTTTAGATAAACAAACACAAGAAAATGCATCTGTTGCAACACAAACATATGATATTGCAACACAAACTGCAAAAATCTCTGAGGATATTGTTGAAGAAGCAGATAAAAAAGAGTTTGATGGAAAAGATAATATAAATATTGATTCAATTAAAACAAAAAGTACAAAGGAAAAAACAGTTCAAGCTACTACTGTAAAAGCAAGTGCAACAAAGATTACTAACTCAATACAGCCTCAAACAAAAACAATAACTGCAAACAATACAAAAGATGATGAGTGGGAAAGTTTTTAAGCTTTTCTCACTCAAAAGTTATATAAAAATAGATTATAAAAATCTCTAAATGTATTTATAGTTTATTTTAGATATAATCGCCTAAAATCAAGAACAAAAAGGTTAATTTTATGGTTCAAGTAGTAAATCTTAAAAAAGCATTCGGTCCTAGAGTGTTATTTCAAGATATCAATTTAAAACTAGATCAAGGGAAAAGATATGGTCTTATTGGTGCTAATGGTGCTGGTAAATCTACTTTTCTTAAGATTCTTTCTGGTGAAGATGATGCAACAGAAGGTGAAGTGCAAATTCAAAATGGTAAAAAAGTTGGAACGTTAAGCCAAAACCAGTTTGCATACGAAGAGTATTCTTTATTTGATACAGTTTTATTAGGAAACAAAAGATTATACAATGCAATAAAAGAAAAAGAAGAATTATATATGAGTCCAGAGTTTACTGATGAAGTAAATAATAGACTTGCAGAATTAGAAATTATTTGCGTTGAAGAAGACCCAACATACGAATATGATGTAAAAATTACAAAAATTTTAGAGGATTTAGGTTTTCCTGCATCTCAACAGACTGATTTAATGTCATCATTAACAGGTGGAGATAAGTTCAAGATTCTTTTAGCACAGGTTTTATATCCAAAACCTGATGTATTATTTTTAGATGAGCCTACTAATAACTTGGATATTGAAACTATTGGATGGTTAGAAAACCAACTTCAACACCACGATGGGACAATGGTTGTTATCTCTCACGATAGACACTTCTTAAATGCAGTATGTACTCATATTTTAGATGTTGACTATAAACAAATTAGAGAGTTTACAGGTACTTATGATGATTGGTATATCGCTTCAACAGTATTAGCTAAACAAGCACAAGCTGATATGAATAAAAAGCAAAAAGAGAAAGAAGAACTTGAAAAGTTCATTGCTAGATTCTCTGCAAATGCGTCAAAAGCAAAACAAGCTACATCTAGACAAAAACAATTAGATAAATTAGATATTGGAAAAATTGAAATTTCAAGTAGAAGAGATCCATCAATTATTTTCAGACAAAAAAGAGAAGTTGGTAAAGAGTTATTAACTGTTAAAAATATCTCTAAATCTTATGATGAACCAGTACTAAATGATATTTCATTTACAGTTGAAAAAGGTGATAAAATTGCACTAATAGGTCCAAATGGTATTGGAAAAACAACGCTTTGTGAAATATTAGTAGGAAATGTTAAACCAGATTCTGGTGAAGTTCATTGGGGTGCTACTATTCAAAATGGTTATTTCCCTCAAAATGCAACTGATATTATTAAAGGTGATATGACTTTATATGATTGGTTAAGAAGTTTTGATAGAGATGCAGATATCAATGAAATTAGAAACTGTTTAGGAAGAATGTTATTCAATGGTCAAGAGCAAGAGAAAAAAGTAGAAGCTTGTTCTGGTGGGGAAAAACATAGAATGTGGTTATCTAAAATCATGTTAGAGCAACCAAACTTTATGGTACTAGATGAGCCTACAAACCACTTAGACTTAGAGGCAATTATTGCACTTGGAGAAGGATTACTTGAATATCCAGGGTCTGTAATTTGTGTTTCTCACGATAGGGAGTTATTAGATGCTTACGCAAATAGAATTATTGCAATTCAAGAAGATGGTTCTATTGTAGATTTCAAGGGAACTTACGAAGAATACATTGAGTCAAAAGAAGCTAAATAAGCTTCTTTTGATTTATTAATATTAATGACTTTTTGAGTGCTTTGAAGACATTCTAAATTCTCTTCTTTTTAGAGCATCGTTATATCTTCTTTTTTCATCTTCTGTTTCAGGTGCTAATTTTGGTACAGGAACTGGGGTACCTTCTTCATCAACTGCAACCATTGTAAAGTAACAAACATTTGTGTTTTTTAAAGTATGGTCTTTAATATCTTCTGAAATTACTTTAATTCCAATTTCCATTGAAGTTCTACCTGAGTAGTTTACTGAAGCATGAAATGTTACTAATGAACCTATTTTAATAGGATCTTTAAATAAAACCATATCAACAGAAAGTGTTACAACATATGTTCCGCAGTATCTAGCAGCACACGCATAAGCTACGTGATCAAGCATTTTCAGAATTTCCCCACCATGAACTGTATTTCCTGTGAAATTTGCTTTATCTGGTGTCATTAGCATTGTCATTGTTAATGATTTGTCTTTTCTTGTACTCATCTTATAGCCTTATATAATTTACTAGTCTTATTATATGTAATAAAATAAAAATAAAAGACTGATTTATAAAAAAAACTTATTAGATATAAAAAACTATATAAAAAAGTAACATTTTAATTTCTGATAAAAATTTGAAAAAAACATATTCTTTTAATACTATTTGAATACTATTAAGTGTTATAATAATTTTAATATATTAAAAGGATATCATATGAAACAAGTTTTTTATCTATTTTTAATTTTTGGTATAAGTGCATTTGCGGTAGAACTTACTTTAGGTGTTGTTCCTCAACAAAGTCCTTTAAAACTATCAAAAAAATGGAAAAAAATAACTCAATATTTGCACAATGAAACAGGAATTAAAGTTATATTTAAAACCCAAAGATCAATTCCTAGTTTTGAGAAAGTTTTATACTCTGGTGGGTATGATATTGCTTATATGAATCCTTATCATTTTATAGTTGCTAATAAACAGCAAAATTATGAAGCATTTACAAGGGCAAATAAACAAATAGAAGGTATTTTACTTAGCAAAGATAAAAATTTCAAAGTAGATAAAAATTATTTAAAAGATAAAACATTTTTATTTCCTGCTCCAAATGCTTTTGCCGCAACTTTACTTACAAAATATGAGTTAAGAAAACTTTATAATTTTAATGTGGATAAAGATGCAAAAGTTTTATATGTAAATTCCCATGATTCTGTTTATAAAGGAGTTGCAAGAGAAGTTGGAGATATAGGTGGTGGAATTGTAAGAACATACAATAATTTTATAGATAAAAATGATAAAGAAAAAATATCTATTGTTTATAAAACAAATGCTTATCCAAGTCATCCAATTGCTGCTCATCCAAGAGTAAATAATGAGATAGTAAAAAAGTTACAAGATGCATTTTTAAATATGCCTAATGATTTAAAAAAAATCTTAAGTATAAAAAAGTTTATTAAAACTGATTCAAAAGAGTATGAAGTAATTAAAGAAGTTAAGTCAAATTAGTTGACAAAGGAAAGTCATGTCATTTAAATATAGATTCATTTTATCTTTTGTATTGCTAGAAATATTCTTTATTATGTTAATTGTATCAGTTAACTTTATTGCAATAAATAATTCTTCTAATAAACTAATAAAAGAGCAAATTGAGTCTAATATAACTTTTCTAGAAGAGATGTTAAAAGTACCATTAAGTATTTATGATTTGGCAACTATAGATAATCTTTTATATAAAACTGAAGAGTTAAGTCATATTAATTCTATTGTAGTTTTAGATTCAAATAAAAGAGTCTTATCTGAAGTATATAATTTTCAACATTTTTCTTTAGAAGAGTTAATTAAATTTCAAAAAGATTTTAAACATGAATTAGATGATGAGAATTATGAGATAAGATATAAAGAGATTAAAGAAGGTGAGACTCAATTAGGAAGTCTTTATATAGTTTTTGATACTTCTGAAAATAAACAATTTATTTCAAAAAATATTAGAAATACACTTAGTATCATTTTTGTAGAAATACTTTTTTCTACTCTTCTTTCATATCTTATAGGGTCTAGATTAACAAGAATGCTAACAAACCTTTCTGATGTAGCAAAAGAGATTGGAGAAACAAAAACCCCAGAAATACCATATAGAAATAATAAGGATGAAATAGGAGTTTTAGCAAATTCATTAAATAAAATGCAATTTGATTTAAAAATTAGACGAGAAAAACTAAAACATTTAACAAAAAGTCTAGAAGAACAAAAAGAGGAGTTATTATTTGCAAATAAAGCAAAAGATGATTTTTTAGCAAATATGAGTCATGAATTAAAAACACCATTAAACTCTATAAATATAATAAGTTCAGTAATGTCTAAAAATAAACCTAGTAATCTAAGTGAAAAAGATATTTATAATTTAAATATTATAAATAGATGTGGTCATGATTTATTGTATTTAATTAATGATGTATTAGATATCTCAAAACTTGAAGCCAAAGAGATTCGTTTATATAAAGAAGATATAAATATAAAACTTTTAATAGAAAGTATATGTGAAACATTTAAGCCACAAGTTCTTAATAAGAACCTAGAACTAATTTTTACTTGTAAGGATTCTATAGGCATTATTCATAGTGATAAACAAAGAATAAAACAGATTGTTGGAAATCTTTTAAGTAATGCTTTAAAGTTTACAGAAAAAGGAAAAATAGAGATAATTTTAAAAGATAAAGATAACTTTATAGAAATAATAGTAAAAGATGATGGAATAGGAATAAAAGAAGATAAAATAAAAGATATCTTTGATAGATTTAAACAAGCAGAAGAGAGTATTTCACGAAGATATGGTGGTACAGGATTAGGACTTGCAATTTGTAAAGAATTAAGTATTTTATTAGGTGGAGATATAAAAGTTGAAAGTATTTTTGGAAAAGGAAGTACTTTTAGTGTTCTTATTGATAAAAATGAAAATGAAATAAACTCTTCAAATAATGTGATGGAAATAAAGGATAAAGTATGAATGATAAATTCAAAATTTTAATCTTAGATGATATTGAAGATAATATATATTCATTAAAATTCTTAATAGAGAGTAATTTTGATGATATTGAAATATTAGAAGCTACAAATGTACAACAAGCAATATTACATATTATGAAAAATGATATAGGTTTGATTTTAAGTGATATTCAAATGCCTGGAGTTGATGGTTTTGAGTTTGTTAAGTATTTATCAGAGATTGAAGCTACTAAGGATATTCCTGTAATGCTTATAACTGGTATTTACAATGACATAGAACATCAGAAAAAAGCCTATGCAAGTTCCTCAAAGGTTATAGACTTTATCTCAAAACCTATAGATGATGAAATATTTTGTTCAAAATTAAATATCTACCTTCAATTATTTGTGGAGAATAAAAAACATAAAAAAGATCTAGAAGAGAAAGATAAACTCTATGAAGAGCAAGTCAAAATAAATGGTATGATTGATGAATTAGATTTAAAATATAAAGATCTTATGGATTTAGATGATTATTTGATTGATCTACAAAAATTAGTTGATAAAGATATTCAAAATAACAAGAAGTAGAGATGACTTAAATCATCTCTAACATCTGTTCTTCCGTAAGAGTAGTTACACCTAACTCAACTGCTTTGTCATATTTACTTCCAGCATCTTCTCCATAGATTAAATAGTCAGTTTTCTTTGACACAGATGAACTTACTTTTGCACCTAAAGCTTCAAGGTCTTTTTTTATAATACCTCTACTTTTACTCATAGTTCCTGTTAAAACAACAGTTGTGCCTTTAAAAGCATTTTCACTTACTTCTTTTTTCTCTTCAACTTTTGGATTGATTATTTCAATAAGTTTTGTTACTAAATCATGATTTACTCTCATGAAATCAACAAAAGATTTAGCCATTTGTTCCCCAATTCCATCAAGGGCAATAAGTGAATCTAAATCTATATTAATTACTTCTAATCCAAACTCTAAGCAGATTTGTTTTGAAGCTACTTCTCCAATATGTTCTATTCCTAGAGCATTTATCACCCTATGAAGTTCTATTCCTTTTGTTTTTTCAATAGCATTTAGAAGATTAGATATTTTTTTCTCTTTAAAACCTTCTAAATCTTGTAAATCTTCATATTTTAAAGAGTATAAATCTAAGATATCATAAATCTTTTTTTCATTTACAAGTAGTTCTACAATTTTGTTTCCTAAACCATCTATATTCATACAATTTTTACTAGCAAAATAAATAATAGAGTTTGTAACAATACTTGGACAATCAAGGTTTTGACACTTGATTAAAGTACCTTCATCATGGAGTTGACTATCACATTTTGGACAGTTTGTTGGTCTAGATATTTTTTCTTGGCTTCCATCTCTTCTATCATGAAATACTTTAGTAATCTTTGGAATAATATCTCCACTTTTGATAATAATAACTTCATCATTGATTCTTAAATCAAGTCTTTCTATCTCATCATAGTTGTGTAAAGAAGCTCTTTCAACCATACTTCCATCAATATGAGTTGGTTCAACAACTGCAACAGGAGTAATAACACCTGTTCTTCCAACTTGTTGGATGATATCTTTTATTTTTGTAGTTTTTTCTACTGCTGGGAACTTATAAGCACAAGACCATCTAGGAAATTTAACTGTATAACCTAACTCTTCTTGTGTTTCAATATCATCGATTTTTACAACCATTCCATCAAGCATCATAGGAATATCATTTCTTGAAGCTATGATTTCATGGTAAACTTTTTCAATGCCTTCCACATCTTTTACAACTACTTGTAAAGGAGGTTTTACAAAACCAAGGGAATAGATATAATCCATTTTTTCTGAGATTTTTTTAAACTCTAAAGAGTTGTCTCCTACACCCCAAACATTAAAAAATAGTTTTCTAGCTGCTGTGATACTAGGGTCTAGTTGTCTTAAGCTTCCAGAAGCTGCATTTCTAGGATTTGCAAAGGGTTGTTCATCATTTGAAAGTCTAAGCTCATTGATTTTTTCAAAATCAGATTTTTTGATAACAACTTCACCTCTTATTTCTAAAAGACCTTTTTCTTTTATTTGAAGTGGAATAGAGTGGATAGTTTTCACATTGTTTGTAACATCTTCTCCCACAGATCCATCACCTCTTGTAATAGCTTGCTTTAAAACACCATTTTCATAGATAAGATTCAATGAAGCTCCATCAAATTTAGGTTCACACATAAACTCTAAGTTTGTATTTACTTTTTTTGCTCTATTTATCCAGTCCGATAACTCTTGTGTATTAAAAACATCTTCTTGTGACCACATTCTAGAAAGGTGAGAGGCTTTTACAAAACCTTCTAAGACCATTCCTCCAACTCTTTTATTTGGAGAGTTTGGGTGAGAATTTTGAGGATATGTTTGCTCATAGGCTAAGCAAGTACGTGCAAGTTTATCATACTCTTCATCTGTAGCAATTGGATTGTCTTCTACATAATAAGCATGTGCCCATGAAATAAGTGTTTGAATATTGTTGTTGTATTCTTCTTGTGTGATTATTTCTTCCATATTTTTTATACCTTTTGTAATATATCTACTCTAAATGGTTTTAAAAATGTTAATTTTTCACCACCAAAGCTTTCGTATTTTTCTTTAACTTTTTGTCTTAAATTTTCATCTATAGTATTATTGTTATAAGTTACATTCATCATTTTTTCTTCAAAATCTTCAAAGCTTTCATATGTAACTTCACTTTGAAAAAAGATTTCTTGAAATAGTTTAAACTCTTCTTTTTCTACTGCCTCTTTTATAGCTTCAAAGGCATCAATTCTTTCTTGTTTTTCATTGTGAAACAATCTTATAAGTTCATTTTGATTGCCTTGAAAAAGTGGTTCAGAAATATAAGCAATACCATTTGGTTTTAAAACTCTTTTTATTTCACTTAATGCTTTTGTCATCATATTTTTTGGAACATGATGAAATGATTTGAACATAAAAACAAAATCAATTGAGTTATCTTCTAGTGGAATATCTTGAGCTCCTGCAAGAATAAACTCTATATTATCTATGTTTTCTTTTAGATTTTTTTCATGTTGAATCTTATCTACTTCACAAGCAATAATTTGTCTATCAAAACCATTTTGTGCAATCATTTTTGTCATGCTTGCATTTCCACAACCAAGCTCTAATATCTTTTTATTATTTAAATTTAGTGTTTCTATTAAATATGATTCATTTATTGTTTGAGTAATATTATTTTTTAATAGCTTCAAGTAAATCCTTTTGAAAAGTGTATTATACAAAAAGAACTTATGTAAAAGAATAAACACATAGCTATTTTGTTAAAATATTAAGATTAAAAATTAGGAGTGAATCAAATTGAGTTATGAAGAGATATTTATTTTAGGTTGGAATTTAAACCTTTTAATGTTTTTTATAAATTTAGCAATTGCAATTAGAACTATGAATCAAAAATCAAGGGAACAGTTATTAGAAGAGAATAAAATCTTAACTGAACTTAAAATGGAGTTTGATTTATACTATCCATATAGAAGATATGAGACTTTAATAACTTATTTTATCCCTTTTACTGCATTTTTTAGAATGTCATATAGAATTATTGAGATGTTATCATTTTTCTCTAAAAATAGAGGAAGTACATTAATTGATTATATGATTTATAAATATAAAAGTGATATAGAACTAGCAAAAAACAGGTTAAAGTAGTGTCAATTTTTGTAAAAGAAAATTTTTCTAGTAATAACTCTTTATTAAAAGAGGTACAAGGATTAAGATTAATACAAAAATTAATAAATGATGAAAAAATAGAAGAAATAAATACTCCACATATATATAAAGTATCAAAAACTAGATTAGAAATTCAAAAGATTAATTCACAGGTTTTTACTGGAAAATCTATGAAAAAACTAGGTATTGGTCTTGCAAAGTTGCATAAAGTTTCTTTTGAAAAATATGGTTTAGAAAATGATAATTATATTGGATTATCAAAGCAGAGCAATATTTTATCAGATAATTGGGGAGAGTTCTTTTTTGAGTACAGGCTTCTTTTTCAGATTTCACTTATTAAAAATAGTTTATTAGCTTTAGAGTTTGAAACTATTTTAAATAAAAATAGAGTAAAGATAATCTCCTTTTTAAACAAATATGTAGATAAACCTTCTTTAGTACATGGAGATTTATGGTCAGGAAATGTACTTGTGGATAAAAATGAAAAAGTTTATTTAATTGATCCTTCTGTATATTTTGCCCATAGAGAAGTTGATATTGCAATGACTCACATTTTTGGTGGTTTTACAAAAGAGTTTTATGAGGCTTATAATGAAGAGTATCCTTTAGAACAAGAGTTTGAAACAAGAAAAGAGATTTACAATCTTTATCATTATTTAAATCATTACAATCTTTTTGGAAGTTCATATTTAGGTGAGTGTAAAAAAAGAATAAAATTAATTGATGAAATGTAATGGATAATTTAAAAGAACAGTTTTTAGGGTTTTACAATACTCCTGTTCTCTTTGATGAACTATATAGTTTAAAACAGTTCTGTTTTGATGAAATAAACACTTCAAATTTACAAATTGAAGATATAAAGATTGATACTAAACTTCCTTTAGGTAAAAGAGTAGAATACTTTTTTGAACACTATTTAAATCTAACTACTAGATACAAGCTAATTAAAAAAAACATACAAATAATTAAAGATAAAAATACTTTGGGTGAATTGGATTTTATAGTATTTGATAAAAAAGAAAACTGCTTTAAACATATTGAGTTAATCTATAAATATTATTTATATGATGTAAGATTAGAAAAAGAGCTTGATAGATATATTGGTCCAAATAAAAACGATACTTTAGTTAGAAAACTAACAAAACTAAGAGATAAACAATTACCCTTACTTTTTAAAGATGTTACAAGAGAATATTTATCTGAAATTGATTTTAGTAATATAAAGCAAGAAGTCTGTTATAAAGCAAATATTTTTTTACCTTTTTATCATAAGGCTTTACAAATAAAATTTCAAGATAGTATAAAAGGTTACTATTTAGGGTTTAATGACTTTGAAAATGATGATATTTTTAAGAAATGTAGTTTTTATATTCCCCATAGATATGATTGGGTTAATTTTGAAAAATATAATCAAGAATATATATCATATGAAAAAGCACTTGAACAAATAAAATTTTTCCATAAATACAATAAATCACCATTAGTTTGGGTAAATAATAATAAAACCATTTACCTATTGTTTATTACATTTTGGCATTAAAATAATATATGTAATCGCCATGTAACCAATAAGAGATAATATGTCACCTTAAAAATAATATTTAAGGCAAATTTTGATGCATAATATCTCTTTAAAAAATAAGATTCTACTTATTCTTACCCTTCCTATTATGACTATAATACTTCTTAGTGTTAATATTCTTCTTAACAAGCTTGATCAGAAAAACTCTATGGTAAATACAAAAAGTTATTTGGAGTTTACTATTCTTTCAAATAAAGTTCTAAGTTCATTACAAGAAGAAAGAGAAGTTAGTTTAATTTTTACTACAAGTTATGGCAAAAATAAAAAGAGTGAACTTTTAACTTTAAGAGAAGATACAAATAAAGAGATTGCTATACTAAATAACTATATTGAAGAGTTTGATTCTTCTAAATATGGTGTTGAAGTAACGCAGAAAATCAAGATATTAAAAAAGCAGTTAAATATAATATCTCAAATAAGAAATAAAGTTGATAATATTTCAATAAGTGATGAAGATTTACTTACTTTTTATAGCTCAATTATTAATACTATTCTTTCTTTTATGGATGAAATATTAAGTTATAGTAATGATGGAGAGTTATCGAAAAAACTACAAGCATATATCTCTATTGCTAATATTATAGAAAAAGCGACTTTAGAAAGAAGAGTTGTAAGAGAGATTTTTGAAAAGGGTCAATTATCAAATGAAGATTATCTAACTTTTACTTCATCTGTTGTAGCTCAAGAGACTTTTTTAGAACTATTCAAGAAAGTTGCTACAGAAGAACAGTTAAAATTAATAGAAAAAATGTCAACTTGCAAAGAGTGTAAACAAGTAGAAAGTTTTAGAAATATAATTTATAATAAAAGCCAAAAAGATAAACTAATCTCAGAGATACAAGCCTATTTAGGATATGGTGGTTTAATTCACAATTTTAAGGATTATGTTTTAAGTGGTGATGAAAAAAAACTAAACAAAATTCAAAAATTTCATACTTCTGTTTCAAGAAAAATAAATAGATATAGAAGACTTGATGGTATTACAAAAGAAGAGAAAAAACTTCTTAAAGATATTAAAAGAGTTTTTGATAATTATTTAGGTTCATCTTTGGACATTATGGAGGCATACTCTTTAAATAAATCAATATCTGAAATAAATGCAAATATTACAATAGATGATGACAAAGCAATTAAAGCACTTACTTTATTAAATTCAAATATGTATGGCGTTGATTCTAAAATGTGGTTCTTAGCTTCTTCAAATAGAATTGATTATTTTAACTCTTTATCAAATAGTTTAGCTGTAAATATTAAAAGATATATTGATAATAAAAATACAAGTTTAAACAGAGATTTTATTATGATGGTTACATTTAATATTATTATGCTGGTTATTGTATTTATTATAAGTATTTATATGACAAGAGTTATTGTTAAATCTTTAAGAAATTTTAAATCTGGACTTGAAGACTTCTTTATGTATGTTATTAGAGAAAAAGAGCATATTCATCCTATGGAAGTAAAAGGAAGTGATGAGTTTGCTTTAATGACAAAAGACATGAATGAAAAAATTAAAAGAATTGAAGCTTCTATTGAACAAGATAAAAAAGTTGTTAGTGAAATCTCTGATGTTATGGGTAAAGTTTCAAATGGTTTCTTTGAGTATAAAGTTCATGAAGTAGCTTCTACAAATGAAGTTGAGTCTTTAAAACAAATTATTAATAAAATGATTACTTATACCAAACAAAAAGTAAATAATATAAATAAAGTCTTAGATCACTATGCAATGGGGAAATATAACTTTAGATTAAGTGATGAAGAAAAAATTGGTATGTATGGTGACTTTGGTACTCTTTCTACTGGTTCAGTTCTTTTAGGTCAATCAACTTCTCAACTAATTGCAATGATTACAAATGCAGGACAAGAGTTACAAGAAAATACTAGAACTCTAACTCAATCATCACAAATGCTTTCAAGTAGTGCAAATGAACAAGCCTCTAGTTTAGAACAAACAGCAGCAGCAGTAGAAGAGATAACGAGTAATATGAAGTCAAGTTCAAGTGACGTAAGTAAGATGTTAAATATTGCAGGAGAACTTAATAATAGTGCAAAAGAAGGAAATGAACTAGCAAATAAAACTTCACTTTCTATGGATGAAATAAATGATAAGGTAAGTGCTATTAATGAAGCAATCTCAGTAATTGACCAAATTGCATTCCAGACAAATATTTTATCATTAAATGCAGCAGTTGAAGCTGCAACTGCTGGTGAAGCAGGAAAAGGTTTTGCAGTTGTTGCAGGTGAAGTAAGAAACTTAGCAAATAGATCTGCTGAAGCTGCAAGAAAGATAAAAACTTTAGTTGAAGAAGCTAGTACAAAATCTGATGAAGGTAAAACAATTGCAAATGAAATGATTGTTGGTTATGATAATCTATCAAACAAAATCTCACAAACAAGAGGTATCATTGATAGCGTAAGTTCAGCAATAAAAGAGCAAGAAACAGGAATGGTTCAGATTAACGATGCAGTAAACTTACTTGATCAAATGACTCAGAAAAATGCAACAACTTCTTCAAATATTGATAATCTTTCAAAAGAAGTTGAAAATCTTTCTACAAGATTATTAGGTATTACTTCTCAAGCACAAATAGATGATAAATATTATGATATGGTTGATGATATTAATCTTATTCAAGAAGTATCAAAATATAAAAATGACCATATCAATTTCAAAAGAAAGTTCTTTGATAATTTAGATAAGTTTGAAACTTGTACTGTAACTGATTGTAAATCTTGTAACTTAGGAAAATGGATTTTAACTTGCGAAACAGAACAAAGAGATTTTGTACACTCAAATGAGTGGAAAATTTTAAAGACAAAACATGAGCTTGTTCATAATAAAGTACAAGATTATATAAACCTAAATGCATCAAAGGTTGATAATAAATCACTTAAAACTTCAGCTGCCCAGATTGAAGATGCTACAACTGAAGTATTTAACTCTTTAAATGATATACTAAAATTAAATACACAACTACTTAGAAAATAAATTTTTAAAATAAGAACTATTTAATAAATAGTTCTTATCTCATATAAGCTTAACTTATAATAATCTTAACAAAAAATTAACTTTACAATTGTATAATTACACTATAAGTCTATATTATAATAGGATTATAAGATGAACAAATGTAAAAACTTTTTATTTATGTATATTGATGGCTTTAAAAATATGACTTTAGGTAAAACTTTATGGAAAATTGTTTTCATAAAACTTGCAGTTATTTTAATCTTCTTAAAATACTTCATACATGATAAAAATATAAAAACTGAATATATAACAGAACAAGAAAAAATAGATTTTGTTTATAAGAATATAACAAAGGAATAAAAATGGAAGAACAATTAGTAGATTGGTCAAGGGCTCAATTTGCATTAACTGCAATTTATCATTGGCTTTTTGTTCCCTTAACTTTAGGACTTGGGTTTATCATTGCATTTATGGAAACTATTTATGTAAAAACAGGTGATGAGTTTTGGAAAAAGACTACAAAATTTTGGATGACTCTTTTTGCAATTAACTTTGCAATAGGTGTTGCAACTGGTATTATAATGGAGTTTGAGTTTGGTACAAACTGGGCAAACTACTCTTGGTTTGTAGGGGATATTTTTGGAGCTCCCCTTGCTGTAGAAGGAATATTGGCTTTTTTTATGGAGTCAACATTTTTTGCAGTGATGTTTTTTGGTTGGGATAAGGTTTCAAAGGGCTTTCACCTTTTATCAACTTGGTTAGTTGCAATTGGTTCAAACTTAAGTGCACTTTGGATTTTAGTTGCAAATGGTTGGATGCAGTATCCAGTAGGTATGACTTTCAATCCTGATACTGTAAGAAATGAAATGAATAACTTTTGGGATGTTTTATTTTCTCCTATTGCTATTTCTAAATTTTTACATACAATTACAAGTGGATATATTGTTGCTTCACTTTTTGTAGTAGGAATTTCTGCTTGGTATTTACTTAGAAAAAGAGAAATTCTTTTTGCTAAAAAGTCTATGATAGTAGGAGCTACTTTTGGTTTGATTTCTTCTATATTTATTATTCTTACAGGAGATGAGTCAGCTCATCAAGTTGCACTTAAGCAACCAGTAAAACTAGCAGCAATGGAAGGTCTTTATGAGGGAAAAGAACAAGCTGCAATTGTGGGAGTAGGGGTATTAAACCCTAAAAAGACTCTAATAAATGATGAAGAGCCTTTTCTTTTTCAATTAGAAGCTCCTTATGCACTATCTTTTTTAAGTTATCATGATATAAATGCTTTTGTTCCTGGACTTAATGATTTAGTTTATGGAAATGAAAAATATAATATTGAAGCAGCACAATCAAAAATAGATAAAGGAAAAATTGCAGTAGAGGCTTTAAAAAATTATAAAGAAGCTAAAAAGAGTAATGACATAATAAAAGCATCACAATATCAAAAGGTCCTAGAAGAAAATATGCAATACTTTGGTTATGGACATTTAGAAAAACCAGAAGATATTGTTCCTCCTATTGCAATGACTTTTTATACCTTTCATTTAATGGTTGCCCTTGGAACTTGGTTTTTGATTCTTTTTGCTCTTTTATTATTTTTAACGCTAAAAAAAGAGATTATGAACTATTCCTTAGTTCTTAAAAGTGCAGTACTTTCAATTCCTTTAGGATATGTAGCAAGTGAAGCAGGGTGGATTGTAGCTGAAGTTGGAAGACAACCTTGGGCAATACAAGATTTGATGCCAGTTGGTGTTGCTGTAACAAATATTTCAACAACAAATGTACAAATTACCTTTTTCTTATTTGCCTTTTTATTTACTGCACTTTTAATAGCAGAAATAAAAATTATGCTTAAGCAAATAAAACTTGGTCCAAATGGAGGTTATTAAGATGTTTGAAGAATTAACACATTTACAATTACAACAATATTGGTGGATAATAATATCTTTACTTGGAGGTTTATTTGCTTTTATTATGTTTGTTCAAGGAGGACAAACTTTAATAGGAAGACTTTCAAAAGGTGATGAAGTTTTAAAAACTATGCTTATCAATTCACTTGGTAGAAAGTGGGAGTTAGGATTTACTACTTTAGTTTTATTTGGTGGGGCTTTATTTGCTGCTTTTCCTCTTTTTTATTCTACTAGTTTTGGAGGAGCATATTGGGTTTGGATGTCAATACTTTTTTGTTTTATTATTCAAGCAGTTAGTTATGAATATAGAAAAAAGCCTGATAACTTTTTAGGACAAAAAGTATATGAAAGCTTTTTGTTTATAAACGGGAGTTTAGGAGTTATTTTACTTGGAGTTGCAATAGCAACATTTTTTTCTGGTTCTTCATTTTTAGTAGATGATAATAATTTCTCCCATTGGCAAACACCTTACAGAGGACTAGAAGCCTTAACAGATGTATTTAATTTATCATTAGGTTTTGCTTTATTCTTTTTAGTAAGAATCTCAGGAGCACTTTACTTTATAAATAACATAAATCATGAAACAATAAAACAAAGAGCAATAAAAAGTATAAAAATTGATATGCTTATATTCTTATGTTTCTTTTTACTGTTTTTATATCTATTATTTACAAAAAGTGGTTTTGCTTATGATGAAAATGCAATTATTTTTATGCAAGAGTATAAGTATCTTCAAAACTTTTTAGATATGCCATTTGTTTTAGGTATGTTTGTTATTGGTGTTTTGATGGTAATTATTTCAGTTTTTGCAACAATTCATTTTAATATGACTTGTTGTATTAAAACAGGTGGAGTAGGGATTGTTTTAACTGTAATGGCACTATTTTTAAATGTTGGTTTTAATAATACAGCTTACTATCCTTCAACTTTTGATTTACAAAGTTCACTTACTATACAAAATAGTTCAGGAAGTCACTATACCTTAACTGCAATGTCATATGTATCGTTGATGGTTCCTTTTGTATTAGCATATATAACTTATGTTTGGTATCAAATGGATAAGGTAAAAATCACAAAAGAGGAGATAGAAGATCCTCATGCACACAATTATTAAGGAATGATGATGGAATATTTAAGTTCGATAGTATGGCTTTGTTTATGGCCGGTAGTTATTTACTTTTCATATAGAATGGTTTTAATAAATTTAAAAAAATTTAATACAAAAAAATAAGGATAAAAAATGATAGTATTTCCAGTAAAAACAAATAAAGAGAATGCTTCTGTATCACCACTATTTGGAAAAGCAAAATATTTTGCTTTTTATGACGGTGAAACAGTTAAAATTGAAGCAAACCCTTATAATAAAGGTTCAATGATAATTGATTGGTTTTTAAGTAAAGGTGTCGATAAAATAGTTATTAAAGAAATGGGAATAAAACCCTTTAATAAACTTAAAAATACAAATATAAAAGTTCTTTATGCTGGAGATGATAAAGTTACTACAAATGAAGTAATAGAAAACTTTGAAAATAATACATTAAAGCTTATTTCTGAGGAAGAATTATTAATTATAGTAAAAAATCATAAAGGTGCTAAAGCTCACTAGAAATTAAAGATACAAAGAGTTTCTTTGTATCTTTGGTTTAATTATTTATTATTTACTTTTTTAAACTTTGAGTAAAACTCTTCTTTGCTTCTTACAAATTTGTATTCACAATCATCAGTTGTGTATAAAACACCTTCTACCCAAACATCGTCAATTTGGATTTTAACTTTATCTTCTAAAACATAGTAATTATTACCTTTGTAGGTATATTTATTATTCATACTTTGTAATGTCCTTTTAGTTTAAATCACTATCTTTCCAGTATTTTGTACCTTGAATAGTTGCTTGTAGTGCTAAACCATTTTTAGTAAGTTTATAAAGATGAACACCCGGTTGTATGGTAGCTGAACCTTCAACTGATCCACCTTTTTCTCCTGATTTTGCTGCTACATCAGCTTGTGCATTTGCTTCCCATCCATATTTTAAAAATGAATCAAAAGTTTTTTTAGTATCAAAGATAAATATTGCTCTAAAATCTTTTACCCCTGCACCAAAACCGACACCAGCAGATGCCATTTTCATGTAAGTTCTTTTTTTAGTAGAGTTGTTAACTGCAACTCCATATCCACCTTCTGCTGAAAATAATATAAGATTTATACCTATATTGCTAAAGGTTGCATAACCATATGCATTTGAAATTTCATTTTTTGCTTTTGGATATGTTTTATATAACATATTTAAAGTAGTGTTACTCTCTTTATTTATCTCTAGTCTCTGTTCAGAAATAGAATCAGCTTCTAGAAATAAAAAAGAAAATAAAAAAAGTATTACTATTTTTGATATTTTCATTTTTTACTCCTTTTTAGTAATTCTACAAAAAAATAAATATTTAAACTTTAAATATTCATTTTAGTGTTATTTCTTAGGATAAGTCATCTCTTCTGGTTTAACATACTTTTCAAAATCTTCTTCACTTAGAAGTTTTAATTTGATAGCTTCTTCTTTTAAAGTTGTTCCATTTTTATGAGCAGTTTTAGCTATAAGCGCAGCATTTTCATATCCAATATATGGATTAAGAGCTGTTACTAACATCAATGAGTCATTTAAATATTTTTCTATATTTTTCTTATTTGGCTCAATTCCTACTGCACATTTGTCATTAAAGGCAAGCATAGTATCACTTAGAAGTTTTATTGATTGTAAGATATTATATGCAATTACAGGCTTAAATACATTTAGCTCAAAGTTTCCTTGAGATGCACTAACTGAAACAGTTGTGTGATTTCCCATAACTTGAACAGCAACCATAGTCATAGCTTCACTTTGAGTGGGATTTACTTTCCCTGGCATGATAGAACTTCCTGGTTCATTTTCAGGAATATTAAGCTCACCAATTCCACATCTAGGACCAGAAGCCAACCATCTAATATCATTTGCTATTTTCATAAGGTTTGAAGCAAGGGCATTTAAAGCTCCACTTAATACAACTTCACCATCATGGGCAGTTAAAGCATGAAATTTATTTGGATGAGATTTAAATTTATATTTTGTTTTTGTCTGTTTATTTAATACTTTACATACCTTTTGAGAAAACTCTGGATGTGAGTTAAGTCCCGTACCAACTGCTGTTCCACCAATTGCTAGTTCACAAATATATTTCATACTATCATCAATTTGCTCTAAAGCTTTATTAAGCATATCAACATAAGCACTTAATTCTTGTCCTAAAGTAAGTGGAGTTGCATCTTGTAAGTGAGTTCTTCCTATTTTTACTATATTGTTAAACTCTTTGCTTTTTTTCTTAAAAGTTTTTCGTAAAGTCTTAATAGCTGGGATTAATTGTTTTTGTAATTCAAGTACAAAAGAGATTCTCATTGCAGTAGGGTAGGTGTCATTTGAACTTTGTCCCTTGTTTACATCATCATTTGGATGTACAAGTTTTTCTTTTCTAAAATCACTTCCTAAAATCTCAGTAGCTCTATTTGCAACTACTTCATTCATATTCATATTTGATTGAGTTCCAGAACCAGTTTGCCAAACTACAAGGGGAAAGTTTCCTTTTAGTTTGCCTTCAATAACTTCATCGCAAGCTTGTTTTATAGCTTTACATTTTTTATCATCAAGTCTTTGAAGTTTGTTATTTACTATTGCGCAAGCTTTTTTTAAAAAGCTAAAACCTTCTACAACTTCACTTGGCATTGTTTCATTTCCAATAGGAAAGTTTTCTATACTTCTTTGAGTTTGTGCAGCCCAATACTTATCGTTTGGTACTTGCATTTCTCCCATAGTATCTTTTTCAATTCTATAATCTTTCATTTACTATCCTTTTTAGAGATTGTATATTATATCATAGTTTGAAACATAATTTTAATAATTGATATCAAAAAGGTGTGAAAAAAAGTAGAAGTGTTACAAAGTGAAGTTTCCTTCACCTTGTAAAAAGTTTTAAATAGCTCTCCACTTAGCAGGGCCAGTAGTATGAATAGAAGTACCTTCTGTATCAACTGCAACAGTAACAGGCATATCTTTTACTTCAAACTCATAGATAGCTTCCATTCCCATCTCTTCAAATGCTAATACTTTTGCATC